>JBILZC010000001.1:0-115292 GCA_044377415.1 Terrimicrobiaceae bacterium
AAGGATGCCGCTCGCCTGGCCGATGCTGTTGTCGGGAAGCCAAGTGCCGGCTTTTTCTGCAACGGAGAAATCGCTCCCGTACGTGGATTGAACGCCCTTCACGGCAATACCGCCGCTGCGGCGATCTGGGTCAAAAAAATCCCTTAAGGTTCCCTTCCTTCTCACACTATGGCCAAGTATCTCATCACATTGCTTCTGCTCCTCGCTGGCCTCGCTTATTGGATGGACTGGCTGCCCAAGGGCGAAACGACAAGCAAGGATAAAACCCCGCCCACAGTCGTGGCCACACGCATGGATATTGCTCCTGTCCTTCCTCTTTCGGGCGAGGTCGCTCCAGCATTTCAAGTCGATGTGAAGCCCGAGATCGGCGGCAAAATCAAAAAAATCCACGTCATCGCGGGGCAAAACGTCCTCAAGGGCGAGCCGTTAGTGACGATCGATGACACCGATCTTCTCAATGATCGGGCCAGCGCCGAGGCCGAGATCGCGGGTGCTAGGTTGCGGGTGGAAAAAATTCTCGGAAACTTCAGTAGAGCCAAGCAACTCTTCGCTCAAAAACTCCTCAGCCGCGAAGAATACGCGAACCTCGAGGCCGATTATCAGATCGCAGAGAACGAACTCGCAAAGTCCCTCTTCCGCCGCCAGACAGTCGATGATCGCCTCGCCAAGACGCGGGTTGTTTCACCCGCCGATGGAACGATCCTAGACGTGCCTGTGAACGAGGGTCAGGTCGTTGTAGGCGCTGCTAGCGTGAACTCCGGAACCAATCTGATGAGTTTCGCCGATCTTTCCCGACTCCTCATTAATGCTCACGTGAATCAGCTCGATGCTGGCAAACTCTCTGTCGGTCAGCTCATGGAGGTTCATTCCCCGGATAGCAGTGATCAGGATTATCAGGCTCGTATCGAGTTCATAGCTCCTCTGGCTACGGTCAAAAATAACATCAAAGGCTTCGAGGTGAGGGGAGTCATCGAAGGGAATCGCGAGTCGATGAGACCTGGAGTTTCGGTGAGCATTATCGTGCCGATTGGCAAGGCCGAAGGAGTTGTTTCCTTGCCTGTCACCGCTGTTTTCGAGAGGGATCGAAAAACAGTCGTCTATGTCTTGAAGGGAAAGGAAACCGAGTGCCGAGACGTGGTTGTGGGGCTGATGGACTCGAGTCATGTAGAGATCAAGTCCGGAGTGACCGAGGGCGAAGAGGTGCTGATGGTGGCGCCGCCAGAGTCAGCAGCTCCAAAAAAGAAAAAGACGTGAACCTCATTCACCTCGAAAACGTCAGCAAAATCTACCAGGTTGGCGATCAGGAGATCCGTGCGCTGGATCAAATCAACCTTCGCATCGAGGAGGGGGAATTTGTCGCCATCATTGGCCCCAGTGGGAGTGGTAAGTCCACGCTCATGCACTTGCTGGGATGCCTCGACACGCCTTCATCTGGACGGATGGTGATCTGCGGTAACGAGCTCAGTCGCGCCACGCCGGATCAGCTCGCGGAGGTGCGTAACCAGAAGATCGGGTTTGTGTTTCAGGCGTTCAATTTGCTGTCCAAGCTCGATGTGGTTTCCAATATCGAGTTACCGCTGATTTACGGCGGCGTTCCCGCAGCGCAGCGCTGGGAACGAGCGCGCAAGGTTGCTTGTGATGTGGGGCTCGGTGATCGGCTTTCCAACCGACCGCCGCAACTCAGTGGTGGACAGTGCCAACGCGTGGCCATCGCCAGGGCCCTCGTCAACAACCCGCAAATCATTTTTGCTGACGAGCCGACCGGTAACCTCGACTCCGCCACGGGACTTGCGATTCTTGGGATGTTTGACGAGCTCAATGCCTCAGGGAAAACGATTGTCCTTGTGACTCATGATCCCTCGATCGCGGCGAGGTCGCGCCGGGTCATCGAAATCCGAGATGGTCGGATCGTGAGGGAATACCAACCATGAGCCTGCTTGTTGTCTTCCAGATCGGCATCCGTGAAGTTGCTGCGCACAAATTCCGCAGCGTTCTATCCATGTTGGGCATCGTATTGGGCGTGAGCAGCCTCATCGCCACCATGGCACTCACTCGTGGGATGGAAGAGGGTACGCGAACCTTCATGCAGCAATTAGGCGGTTTGGAACTCGTCACCATCGCCGAGAAAAATCCATCGAGTCTCAAAATGGATTTTGCGAATCTCTCGCCCGGGCTCACTCTTCGTGATGCCGAAGTCATCCGCGAATCGGCTAGCCTGATTTCCCATGTCTCGCCGGAAATCGCGATCAACTCGTTGGTTTCGTCATTTGGTCAAAGTGGAACCCGTGAACGTCGAATGATTCGAGGCATCTACCCCGACCACTTTGTGATCCGCATGCACCAAATCGGGGCTGGGCGCTTCCTTTCTGATCTCGACGTTCAAAGGGGGGCTCGGTGTGTTGTCCTGGGTAACACCGTCGCCACGCAATTGTGGCCTGACGCTTCGATCGAGTCGCTCATCGGAAAAACGGTTCTTATCGGCACTTCCCCATTCGAGGTCGTCGGGGTGTTGGATTTCTACCAATCTGAAGAGCAGGCGCGCATTCGCCGCTCGGGAAAGACATCCATGCGTTGGAGATGGGATCCATTCCGCATCAAAAATGAGACTGTGTTAATTCCATTCACCACGCTTTTTCATGAGTTCCGTTCAGGTGTGGTTTCTGATGAAAAACCTAATTCGAACAAAGGCAATGACTCGGCGGAGTCAAAAAAAAGCAATGCCACAATGGAGTCGAGGAAGACCAATGAGTCGATCGATTCGATCGAGCTCGAAGCGTTAATTGTGAGAGTCCAAGATCTGGAATATTTTCGTCCCGCTTTAGATCAGTTGCGAAAGCTTCTGGATATCACCCACCGGGGAGTGGACGACTTTGATTTCGAGACACGAGAGGATTGGTTTGATCGAGTTGAAAGCAGTGTGAGGGCGGCGCGACTGAGTGGAGGGTTGATTTCTGCAATCAGTCTCGTGGTTGGCGGTATAGGCATTATGAACATCATGCTCGCTAGTATTTCCGAGCGTGTCCGCGAGATCGGGATTCGCATGGCGGTCGGTGCCCGGCCACGCGATATTTTTCTTCAGATCATCACCGAAGGAATGTTCATTTCGCTGATCGGCGCCTTTTTGGGAATCGGCGCTTCGCTGGGTTTGATCGAGATACTTAAGCTCATTTCGCCGACGGAAAACGTGCCTTTGCTTTCGTGGGACGGGGTTCTTTTCAGTGTTGTTTTTGCTCTTCTGGCTGGTTTGTTGTCTGGGATTTATCCGGGCCTCAAAGCCGCACGCCTCGACCCCATATCCGCTCTCCGCTACGAGTGAAACCCGGCCGCGTCGATGGGATTGTGATTGCTTGCGATCGCAGAAGAATGACGAGGCAAAAAAACTCCTAAAACATTATGAAAAAATACATTATACGATTGCTTATTGTGACGGTTGCCGTTTCTGCTGCGGCTTTCGCCGCGAACGATCCGGCCAAGACAGGGCCAGTGAAACCCGAGTCCGCCTCTGTTTCCACACCATCCTTGAAGCATGTCCCTCAACTCCACGAGACTGCCGAGCAAAATGCGGCGAGGATGCAGTGGTTTCGTGACGCGAAGTTCGGAATGTTTATCCACTGGGGGCCCGTCTCGCTTGGGCAAAAAGAAATCGGATGGGGACGCGAAGGCAATCGTCCATGGGATATCAATTTGCATGGGCCTCGCCTCGAAGACCCCGTGTATGACAACTATTACAAGCGCTTCAACCCCGATAAATTCGATCCGGACGCTTGGGTGCGTCTCGCGAAGGAATCAGGTATGAAATACATGGTCCTGATCACCAAACATCACGATGGCTTTTCGATGTATGACACCAAGTTGTCGAACTACAGCATTATGAACGCTCCATACGGACGCGATATTGTGAAGCAGTTTGTGGAGGCCTGCCACCGTCAGGGAATGAAGGCCGGTCTCTACTACTCGACGCGTGATTGGTATCACCCCGATTATCTCGTCGGAGATAACCGCAAATACGACGAATGGTACCGCAAGCAGATTGAGGAAATACTCACCAATTATGGCAATATCGATGTGATGTGGTTCGACCATGTGGGCGGCCGCGATTGGGGCAAGTGGCGTTTCGATGAACTCTTTTCGATGATGTACCGGCTACAACCAAAAATGATTGTTAATAACCGGGCGGCGAAGTTTTGCGGGCCGCCCAGCCCAGAGGACAGAGGGCCGTCATCCCCTGAGATTGTGAAAATGACGGAGGGCGACTACTACACGCCTGAAGGCCACATTGGAGCGATGGACATCCAGAAGCAGTGGGAATCCTGCATCCACGTGGGACAGGGTTGGTCGTATCGCGGCGAGGAGGGATTCAAGACCCCCGAAGAATGCATTAAAATGCTGGTGAGCTGCACCACGGGAGGAGGCAACCTGCTACTCAACTTCGGCCCGCGACCCGATGGCACTCTCACCGATGCCGAAACCGGTGTAGCCAAAGCGATGGGCGCATGGCTCTCCAAGTATGGCGAAGCCATCTATGAAACCCATGGCGGCCCCTACCAGAATGGCACTTGGGGTGGGAGTTGCCATAAGGGCGACAAATTATTTCTTCATGTCTACCAGTCGCCGGCAGGCGGGAAAATCGCTTTCGACCCGCTTCCATCCAAGGTCCTCGCGGCTCGGACGCTTGACGGTACGCCTGTGACTTTCCAGCAGGACGCCAATGAACTTTCAGTCACGATAGCAGAAGCTCAGAAGGTTTCGCCGGTGACTGTCATTGAGTTGACCATGGATAAACCGATCGCCACCGGATTGCTTTGCGGGCGTGCCCGTATCATCTCCGACAACATGGCCGAATATGGTCGGGATCTTGGGGCGAATGCGACTTACACCACCAGCTCGACCAGCGAGCACGACAGTGCCGAAACCCGCCCCCTCCTCCTCAAGGGCGAGCGGCCGAACACCGGATTTGCCTTCCATACTGCTGCTGAGGAAAATCCGTGGGCCACTATTGATCTCGGGGAAGCCAAGCAGATCAATGCGGTTGTCATCGAAAACCGACCAGGGGATGCCCGTTCGGAAGGGCTCATGATGTCGATTTCTACGGATGGAACAACGTGGGAAACGCTTTGGAAGGCCTCGAAATGGGAAGAAAAATGGCTCGTGCTCCCGACCCAATTTCATGCTGGAATCACTGTGCCAGGGCGTACGGCCCGCTACATTCGTTTGGAGACCAAGGGAAATCCTCCGCGCCCATTTTTGCTGCAGCGCGTGACCATTCTCGGTCAATAGGGCGAACCGATCTCCAAGTTTGATTTGCCAGAGCAGGTGCCGGAAGGTGCCTGCTCATTCCAACTATCCAGTGTGTCAAAAATCTGACTCAACCGGTCAGGCCCCATGCCAACATTACGGCACTGACATTCTATGCGGCATGGACTTCGCCCTGCGGGGTGATGATCCACTGCCCTGGTTGGGAGATAGTGAGTATTTTTGCGCCTTGGTCGATGATGCGGTAGCCGCGGATGCGGAGATACTCGGGCACATCCGAGGATGTGATCTCGGCGTCGGTGAGAGCTTGAATCTCAAATGTGGATTTCGCGGAGAAAGTGGCGTCTTTGATTGTGACGGAGGCGCCAGGCGCGGAATGGACGACGAGTGCGGCACCCGCATCCACGTTGACATTGTCGAGGCGGATATCGCCGTCGAGGATGAGGGTGGAATCTCCGGAAATCCGGCCGCCTTTAATCCGGTCACGTACTTCTGCTAGGGTCAAAGCAAAGGAGGGGCGAAGAATCACGCGCGGTCCGGGAGTGATGGGGACGCCTCGGACAGATCGTGGCGTCGCATCAGTCACTTCCACTCCTGCGGCGCGGAGTTTCATGCGACCCGCGAGATAGAAGTCGTTTTCCGCACTGGATGCACTTTCAGCAGGGGCATTCTGGACGACCTTCGCAGCGGCATCGGTGAGGTTGTTTTTGCAAGCGCTGAAACACCATGTGCGATCGAACACGGTGACACCGGTTTTTTCACCTGACGTGAAGAGTTTTGGCAGGTCCTGCATCATGGTTTCGAGGCGGGCCGGTTTTTTGAATTTGGTGCGCTCGGGGTCCGAGAATTTGGGATTCACGAATTCCGCGATGATGCCTCGAGAAGATTCGAGAACGCGAAGATAGGGGGCGAGTCGGAGGACAATGAGATTGATGTTTCCGGGGAAGAGGGAGAAGCCGCGCTCGTTGGGAATGTCGCCTTCGGGACTCACTGTCGCGCGCAGAAGTGGATCGAGTTGGTTGTATTCCACATTGAGGGTGAGTGGAGGGCAGCCTGCCTTTTCGAGCTTCGCGAGGCCTCCGACGGCTTCGCCCGGAATGCGGTTCACGGCGATCGAATTAAAATCGTAGCCGTGAGACTCGGAAACGCCGATTGCCGCCATGGCGGCGTTGAAGACCTGACCGTTGGTATCCTGGATGAAAAGCAGGTAGCGCACGCCGGCGGCAGCGAACTTTGATGCCGTGCCGCTCGAATGCAGGAGCATGTGGATATCGCCGTGACCATGGGGTTTCAAGATGAGGTTGTATTTTCCCTCCAGGGCGAGATGGGCATCGATATCCGAAAGGGCTGGGACGAGTTCCTGGCAGAGGATCGTGATTTGATCCGGAGCGAGGCCGAAGTTCGCGTTCGAGGCCAGCGTGGCGAGCGTTCCCGCTTTCGTCTCACGACTGGTCATAATGACGAGAGGGATATTGCGACCGAGTCGGCGGGAAGCGACCAAGATGACTTGAGCAAAATGGGCGAGGTAGCTGGTGTTTTCGGTCACTTCGACAGGGATATCGAGTTTGATGCCGTGGTAGCCGAGGCGTTCACCTAGGCCACCGGCAACGAGAACGACAGCGGTATCCGCAAAGCAACGAAGCCCCAACGCTTCGGCTTGGTCATAATCTTTCCCAAAAGCGGAGAGGTCGACCAGATCAGGCTGTGTGGGCGTGCAGCCTTCAAAGGGGTTGGCTCCAGACGATGCTTGAGCCAGGAGGGTTCGTGCATTATGAATGTAGCCGGTGAGTCCGCCTGGGTAGGATTGATGCGCAGTGAGGAGGGTTTCTAAAAAAGCGCGTTTTTCCTCGTCGCGCACGCCGGGGGCATCCCAATCAGTGAAGAGGTGTGGCTGATCTTCGGATAGCAACGCCTCTGCGAGTCGGGTTTGGTCTTCGGAGAGAAAACCGGCGTCGAGGTGGGTCGCGAATCCGGCGAGGGCGGCATTACCATTCAGGAGAACATGAAGATTAGGCATGGTGAGGAAAGGATGCTCTCATTTCCACACGCAAGGCAACTTTTCTCTTTTGCTTTAACTGCGTGTGATTTGGAGTCCGGATGAAGAAATCGAGAAGTCCACAAAGCGTGCGCGAGGGTTCGGGGGAGCGGCGGTGAGTTTCTCGCGAATGCGGTTGCCGGCCTCCTCATCCTTAGCGAGGAGGAGCATGTAGCCGCCTCCGCCGGCTCCGAGGAGTTTGACGCCGGCGGTGTAGTCCTTCACGGACGACAGGATCGCTGCAACAGCGGGCGGGTTGGTGCCTTCATCGAGGGATTGGTTTAGCTCCCAACTTGTTTGCACGACTCGGCAAAGGTCGGTCCAATTTTCTTTTTGGATGGATTGGTAGGCGGCCCGGGCGTGGTTGCGAATGGCGAAGAGGACTTCCATCTTCGAGTGAGAATTTAGCAGCATGCCGCGAACGATTTCCTGAAGGATGTTTTTCGCCACGCGGGTCATCCCGGTGTAGTAGAGCAGGGCCATGCGATTAGCGGTGACGGGTCCGAGGAGTTGCTCGGGCAACCAGCGGACGGTGGGAATTTGATCGAGTCCCGGCATCGTCTCCACCAGTTTCACCCCATGGTAGATGCCGCCGGCCTGATCCTGCCAACCGCCGCCGGAGGTCAGCATTTGCTCGAGGGCCATGGTTCTTCGGAAAATTTCCTCCCGATCCCAACCTAGACCGCCGGTCGAAGCGAGCGCGGCGAGGAGGGTTGCGGCGAGGACGCTGCTGGTGCCGAGGCCTGATCCCTTCGGAGTGGCGGCCAGGAGCGAGACTTCGATGCCGCCCCCAAACTCGCCCAGTAATTGATCCAATGTGGCTGGGGCCCCTCGATGAAAGCGGGGATGGAAACCGGCTAAGCAGAAGGCGGCCTTTGCGAGAGAAAATGGGTCGCCAACTTGCGAGCAATTCTCGAGTTCCGCAAAAGAGCGAACCACTGTCTGGGCGCCGAGATCGATCGAGCGGATGAGGATGTGGCGCTCTGGGCACACCTTGGCAAAAACCTGCACGGGAGGTTGGCCATTCAGATCCACGCCGAGATTCACGACAGCGCCGCCGTGTTTCAGGCAGAACGGGGCGGTATCACTCCATCCCCCCGCGAGATCGAGTCGCACGGGAGAACGGGCCCAGAGGATTTGGTCGTCGATCAGGGAGTTTTTTGGGGTGACTGGTCGGCAAAAATCAATGATGCGTTCCGAGAGTGCGGAGAAGGCATGGCGCTCGGCAGTCGATCCGTCCTGTTTGCGCGCGCGCTGAACGGTAGCGAGGAAGGCTTGCTCATGCATCCGTCGCAGAGCATCGCTTGTGTCAGTCGTGGGTAACGGTAGTTCGTGGGGCCCCGCAGCGTAAATCCCTGCCGCATTTTCGAGATCCACTCGGAAAAAGGGATTGCTAGAACGGTGTTCCCAAAAGCGCTGAGAGGCTTTGGCAGAGAGTTCGCGGCGTTGCGAGAGCAGTCTTGCCAGATTCACTTGCTCGCCGATTTCCCGCGCACTGAAACGCGGCGCTGCGAGCCAGGCCTGTGCCGCTCCGGGATGTTCAGCTGCATTCAAGAGCCAATCGATCCATGACGAGGTCAGGTTTTCTATCGAAGCAAAAATCGGAGCTTCCTGAATGTCCGTGTCGGGGGTGATGCCGGCTTGAGCTAAAGAAAGGCCCCGCTTTTCAAACCACTCGAGTGCGGGGCGGCCGATCCAAAGCGCCTTTTCAATCGGACCGGAAAAGGGATCGTCGAATCCATAGTTGCGAATCACGAAGGCGCTTTCACCGACAGGCACGCAGTCGATGCAATCACCATGAGCGAGCGAAAATGTCCAGTTGCCGGCGGGCAGACCGGTGAGGGCATTTTCTCCTGAGGGGAGAAAATCATCCGGCAGGGCGCAATTTTCTATCCACAGCATGCGGTGATCGGGCGAGCGCTTTTTGAAGGCGAAGCTCGAGTTGAGCACATACATGTCGGGATGCGGCTTGCGTAGAAAATCATCCTGCTCGATGCGTCCGGTGGATCGATTTTGCAACCCTGAAAGGGATTCGATCATCTGTCGGGTGGTGCCAAAATGGTAAAATTCCGCTCCGGCCATTGGAACGATTGCCACAGTCAGAGCGTTGATCTCAGAGTCACTTTCGACGGGATTTTTTCCAAGTGAGGGACCGAATTGGGCATACAGCTCGTAGTTGTTGGCTCGATCGCCGGCGAACTCCTTGCCACTCCATCCGCAACGTTTCATCAGCAAACTCGCGGCCTTAGCGCTCAGGAGCCAGAGCCCCGTATCGACAAAATAGGAGTAGTCGGCGGCCAGTTCGCGGATTTTTTCCGGCGTTGGTTTTTGGAGAAAAAAGGCGACCTCGCCCTGCGATGCGCGGGGAGAAAAAAAGACCCCAAAATGCGATGCCACTTCTGGACTGACCATCATTCCAAAGCCGACCACATCGGCTTGAGGGATGCTTGGCATTTCCTCTGGAAATTTCAAAAAAACATCCCCACTCGCGATGAGGATTTTGGCGGAGTCGGGTGCCTGAGCGAGGATGCGGGCGTAGTCATCGGCCTGCAGATCGAGAAGGGTCTGATCCAACCGCTGACCATGCGACCACCGCATTACGGGCACTGGCATGAGCGCTTTACCAGTCGCCGCGTAGCTGGGGAGGCGGCGGCTCTGTCCGCCTGCCAATAGTACCAAGCGCTTCTTTGCTTCCAACCACTCGTCAAAAGTTCCGCCATCGGCTGACCATGCATCGGAGAGAAGTTGGGCTATGCCGCCGCCTGATCCCAGCTTTCCACCAGGAGGGTCGCAGGTCGCGAACCACGGGCGTGGCGCATCGGCGAAAAGGGTCGAAAAATTTCTCGCCATCGCCGGCGGAAGAGACAGGAGATATTGGAATGCCTCGGACACGCGGGTTGGGTTCGAATCCTACGCGGGCGTTGATCCTTGGCGTTTGCGCAAAGTGATTCGCTTGACGCGCGAGTCATCCTGCGGGCTCCAGGTCATGACTTCGGGGTCGTCCTTGAAGGCGTTGTGGACGATTCTTCTGTCGTAGGAATTGAGGGGATCCGTCTGGATAGGGCGTCCGGTGACACGGACGGCTTTCGAGAGTTGTTGGACAGTGGCGACGAGCGCATCGTCGCGCATGGCGCGGAAGTGCTCGATATCCACAAAAACGCGGGGCGCTGGGGGTGTCTGGGCGAGAAGAATCCGGTTCACAAGATACTGGAGATCATCGAGCACTTCTTCGCGGCGACCGATGAGGCGGTCGGGCTCGCGGGTAAAAATCTGCAGCACCTGCTGTCCATCCCTTTGCTCCTCTTGAATAGTGACGGCAAATCCGAGGTAACCAAGAAGGGTGTCGAGAATTTCAGCAGGACTTGGGTTCATGATGTAGGAGGTTTCTTGGATTTTTTCTTGACCAGCTGCGCCTCGCGTTTGGCAATGGTGCTTTTCTTTTCCAAGGTCGGCAGAGGTTGGTTACGTGTGAAATACAGCTGCACGATAGAGAAAAGATTCTGCGTTGTCCAATAAAGCGCGAGTCCGCTGGCGTAGTTGTAGCAGAACACCAGAAAGATGATCGGCATGAAATAAAATATGCGCTGCTGCATGGCATCGCCTGTTTTGGGCGTGATGATCATTTGCCAGACCATGGTTCCGGCCATGAGTAGCGGCAGAATATTGATCGGGAAGCCAAGCAGGTGCGTGATCGTATCGGGCTGGGAAAGATCCACGACCCAGAAAAAGGAGCTGTTCCTGAGCTCGATGGCGGTGCCTAGCATGGCATAAAAACCGAAGAAAATCGGGATTTGGATGAGCATCGGAAGGCAACCGCTGAACGGATTGACGCCATATTCCTTGTAGAGCTTCATCGTCTCCTCGTTCAATTTCTGCGGGTTGTCCTTATGTTTCTCCCGCATTTCAGTCATCTTCGGAGACAGGGATGCCATTTTCCGCATCTCTTTGGTGGCCTTGTTTTGAACCGGCCAGAGTACGGATTTGATTAGGATCGTGAGGACGATGATCGACGCGGCGTAGTTGCCAAGAAGCACGTGCAGTCCATTCATGGACCAAAGCAGGAACTCGCTCACGAATCCAAAAATCCCGAAATTCATGACTTTGTCCTGCGTGGCGCCGAGCTTGCGGAGGAGGGGAAGTTCTTTCGGTCCGGCGTAAATCTCAAACGAGCGGGTGACGACCTCGCCTGCAGCCAAAGTGAAACCTCTGGACTTGAGGCCACCCTGAATTCCAAAATTCGCCGTGTCATTTAATTTGGGTGCGTCGAACCTCATGGACCATACCGAGTGGGACTGTGTGGCATCCTTGGGAGTGATGATGGTGCAAAAATACTGGCTCGTCACGGCGACCCATTCGATGTCGGGTTTTGTTTCTTCGTAAAGCGGACGCTGGTCATGGATTGGGATGCCAATGATCGGGACCGAGCTGGCAGAGAACCAGTTCACATCGATATTCGTCATGCTCCCCCCATGTGCCCAGTTCAAACAGGTATACATTGGAAGGTCATTCACGTGAAGCGGAGCGGCTCCGCCGGTACCGATAAAAAATTCGGGAACTTGAAGGGGGGCGGTGCCGGGATTCTTAAAGGTGACATCCAGGGTGATGGCGTAGGGCTTTTCCTTGTTCGCGCCCATGGGGACAGCGAAACGCTTGGTGATCTCGAGGCCGCCGGATTGCTTGCTGGAGAAGGTGGCTTCGCCTTTGGCCGGATCGGTCGCCATCTCGAATCCGCCTAGAACCTCACCGGGATTGAAGCCCAGGCCCCCGATCGGCATGGAGCGGCTGCGATTCAGCGAGACATGAGATTCATTTTCGCCCTTGTGCATACGAAGGACAACTTGCTCGATGCCTCCGGTGCCACTGTTAAAAGTGAATTCCGCATTCTCGTTCGAGAGAGATTCCGCGCGTGCAGCAATCGTGGCTTCGGCGGGTGGGGTTGGCAGGGGTGTGGAGTCCGCCGCAGGCGTTGCCATTGGGGCGGGGGTCGCTGACGCAGTTGTTGCGGTGGCTTGGGTCAGTTGTGGTTTGTAGTATTTGCTCACATACCATTGCCAGGCGAAAAGGCCGGCAACAGAGAGAGTGATGGCGATCCAAGATTTACGGTCCATTAATGTATTCTAAGTGAGAGGCTTGAAGGCGGGCGGAACGGGGTCGTAACCACATCCGCCCCAGGGGTGACACCGCAAAATGCGGCGTATTCCGAGGAAGGTTCCCTGCATCGTGCTGTGTGTATGCAGGGCCTCGAGGAAATAGTGCGAACAGGAGGGGCTATATCGGCAACCGCAACCGGACCCGCAAAGCACCTGTAATATAGGCGAGAGAGCGAGTTGGTAAAAGCGGATCACAGATATGAGCAGAAATTTCATTCGGCAGAAGGCAAAATAGAAAGGCGTCGGGCAAGAAGCAACCACTCGGACTTTAATTCTTCGAAGGTAGCTGTGGCGGCTCCCGATTTGGCAACGATCACCACACTGGCTCCCGGTGACATCGTTTCGCGACAAAGTCTAACAATTTCCCTGAGGCGACGGCGAACCTTGCTGCGAATCACAGCACCTCCCACGCGGCGAGAGGTGATAATGCCAATGCGAGCGTTAAACACGTCGTCAGAACGAAGAATCCCAACACGCAGGAGGCGAGTTTGGGATGCTTTTCCCTGGTCCCGAACGCGCGTGAAGTCTCCGCTATTGCGAAGTCGGGCGGATTTGGGAAAACGCAGGCGGCCGTTATTAGGCCTGGGTGTGTCTGGCGAAGTGGACTTCGACACCTTTTGGAAGGAGGCGTTTGCGGCCCTGCTGGCGGCGTCGGCTCAGGATGGCCCTGCCTGCCTTGGTCTTCATGCGGGCGCGAAAACCAAATTGTTGTTTGCGCGTGCGCTTGGAAGGCTGGTATGTGCGTTTCATAAAATCGTGAAGTGAGTGGGGGAGGTTAGAGGGTGATTGGCCTGCGTCAACTTAAAATATTCGCGACGCATTCGATCTCGACGTCAAATCCCAGAAGTTGGGCGCCGATCGTTGCACGGGCAGGATTCGAATCTCCGAAGTATCGGATATAAACGGCGTTCATTTCCTGAAAATTTTCCGGCGTGAGGTTGGAAAGATAAACGCGGGAGCTAACGACGCTTTCAAAGCCCACGCCGGCGGCAGCGAGGACTTTCTTGATGTTATCCAAGACGAGTTCTGTCTGACGGGTGATCGTCCCGCGCTCAATCTTTCCTGTGGTCGGATCCCAGGGAGTCATCCCGGATACGAACACAAATTTCCCCTCCGTGATCACACCTAGGGAGTAAGGACCTAGGGCGGGCGGACCATCTGGAACTTCGCGCAGCATTTGTTTCATCCTTGGGATTCGAAACGAATCACGTGGGAAACTCAAGCCACGATAGCGCATGGCAGAAATCCCAGATCGCCAGCGGTCGGTAAGTTGGCTAAGTCTCCGTCATGAGTATTTGGAATGAAAAGAGGCGATTTCTTGTGGAGCATGGCGCGATATTGCTCCGTACCTACCGCCAGCGCACAGGTCGGTATTTGATCGAGCCCAGCGATGATTTGGAACTCGATGCCCAGCGACTTTTTGAGGCCCCATTTGTGGTAGTCTCTGGGGGTGCTGAGACCGAGCAGATCCTGAACTACGGCAACATGACGGCTCTGGGATTGTGGGAAATGGATTGGGACACCCTCACTCAAATGCCATCTAAGGAAACCGCCGAGCCAGTTCATCAGGCGCAAAGGGCGGAATTTTTACGTCAAGTCAAGGCGACGGGATTCATTGACGATTATGAAGGGATACGAATTTCCCGAACGGGACGGCGCTTCCGAATCAAGCAGGCCACTGTCTGGAATGTGACCGATGCCAGCGGTCTCTATCTCGGTCAGGCAGCGACATTTTCCGCTTGGGAGTTCGAGTCTTCGTAAAGCACGCGAACGAGGCTGAGCCCGCAAGCCGGAGCTACGAGGCCAAACGTAGGGGCGCCATCTTGGAGGCCATTTTTTAAATCCTGAAGCCCGACTTTGCCGGTGGTGTGACGGATGATGGCGGCGGAAATCATTCGAACCATTTTGTAAAGAAAGCCCTCGCCTTCGAAGGTGAGTTGGATTTGTGGGCCGTGGATTTCAGCCTGGATCGAGGAGATCGTGCGAATCGTCTGCTCCGGCTCTTTCGTGCGTCGGAGAGAAAAAGCAGCGAAGTCATGGCGTCCGGTGAAAAGCGCGCAAGCCTCGCGCAAGCGTCTCTGATCGATCTCGCGAGGCACATGCCAAGCGCGATCGCGTAGGAGCGGATGCATCACGGGATGATTCCAAACCGTGTAGCGGTAGATTTTTCCCTTGGCTGAAAATCGGGCATGAAAATCCTCCGATGCCGCGATGACCTCGATCACTCGAATATCGTCAGGCAAATGGGCGTTGAGGGCTGGTACCCAAGCCTGCAGAGGGAGTCGATCGTCATCCACATCAGCATGGGCGCACTGCGCCTCAGCGTGGACACCCGAATCCGTTCGTCCGGCACCATAGACCACGATCCGGCAGCCACACAAATTCGCAAAGGCCCGCTCAAGGTGATCCTGTATCGTGTTGCCTGCTGCCTGACTCTGCCATCCTTCGAAGGCGCCTCCATGATAGGCGATTTCGAGTTTTAATCTCATACCGAATCCAGCCAGCCTTGAAGGATGATCTGGGCGGCCACTTGGTCGATGATCGGTCTTTGTTTTTTTGTATTCTTGCCGGCCTCGTGGAGGGATCGCTGAGCAGAGACGGTCGTGAGTCTTTCATCCCAACCGATGATCTTGATTTCCGTGGAGCTTCTCAGGGCCTCAATGAATTCCTTCGCCTTGGTGGCGGCGGGGCCGTAGGTGCCATCCATATTCCGAGGCATTCCGACAATGATGGTTTGCGCCCCGCGTTCGGCGGCTAGAGTGAGGATGCGTTTTTTCACATCGGTCGTTTTCACGGAAATGGTTTCGAGTGGATGGGCGAGCATTCCAAGGTCGTCGCTCACCGCCACGCCGACTCGGGCTTCACCGAGATCAATGCCAAGGGCTTTTTTCATTTGTGATTGAAAGTCACATATCTTGCGCTAAGCTTCAACGATCATGTCACAACTCTCTCTGGACAAATTTGGCGAGAATCTCCCGGTATCTGGGATTGTTGGATTTTCGCAGGTCGCCATCGGACTCGGCGCTGGATTTCTGGTGGCCGAAAGCATTGGTCAAAATGCCCGCCGCAGCGCTGGCATCGCTCTCGTTGGATTGGGGGTCGCCGCGCTTGTGCCGATCATCTGGGGCATCACCTCGAAAATCAGTTCCCGCCCCGAATCCTCCCGCGCGATGCGTAAACGCCTCGAGGGAATCCGGGGAGAATACGACGCTGCCCAGTAGCGGCTTGCTCGGAGGGTTGTCTTGACTCGTCCGCGACTCGTTTTGGCATCCGCCTCGCCGCGGCGCCGCGATCTTCTTTCGGATGCGGGCTATGATGTCTTGATCGCCGCCTCGGATGTCGAGGAGATGGATTCGTGTCATGAAGGGCCAGAGGCCTTGGCTGTCATCAACGCGAAGCGCAAGTGGAATGCCGTCGCTCCTCAATACCCAGACGAAATCGTGGTTGCGGCGGATACCGTGGTTTGGCTGGATGGACGTTTTTACGGGAAACCCGTGGATTTTGCGGAGGCTATGAAAATGCTCACAGATTTGTCCGGTCGCACGCACCAAGTGGTCACGGGAGTCGTCTTGGGTCGAGCGGGAGAGGGACCTCAGGATTTTGCCGAGGTGACCTGGGTCACATTTCATGCTCTCGCTGAAAACGAAATCGTGGCCTATTTAAAAACCATTCATCCACTCGACAAGGCCGGCGCTTATGCCGCGCAGGACGACAACGGCAGGCTCATCGCCAAAGTAGAAGGCTCAATGTCAAATGTCATCGGCCTCCCGATGGAAAAGCTGGGCGCTTTTCTTGCCTCCGAAAATTATCGGCGGCAGAAGTAGATAAAGGCAGGCGGAAAATTCTGCATCACCACGGGGGTTCGCTGGACATCGCTGAAGATGCGTTCCAGATTCGCTCGGAAGCGACGTCCCGATCTCAAGCGGTGTGGCCCGTAATACGCGAAGGTCGTGAAAATCCCGCCCTCGATGAGCGCGCCATGAATCTGATCCAAGATCGAGCATTGCAAGGTTTGGTCAAAAACCGCCCATGGCAAACCGGATAAAATCGCGCTCGGTCGGGGAATGTTTTCCGAATCCAGATGATTCTGCAGATCGGTGGCGCAGCCTTCTATGATTCTTGCTTGAGGAAATTTGCGTGAAACCGACCGCGCGAGATCGGGACTTTTTTCAATGGCCGTGAATCGGGCGCCGGGGGCAAGACTTTCGAGAATGTGGCCTGTGAATGCGCCTGTACCTGGTCCTAACTCCACCACGCTCTGGGCAGATTGAAGCAAAGAAGTTCTAACCATGGCCTTTGCAAGCCAGGGTGAGGACGGCCAAATAGCGCCGACCGTGGTCGGTGCTTGGATCAGGGCCTTAAAGAAGCCGAATGACATGGCGCAGACCTTGGTTCGGCATCAAGTGGAGCGCAATCTTAAAAGTTTTTTCCATTCGAGAATAAAAACGCATTTGCTATCGTGCAGAGATGAAATTTTGCAAGTGTGCCTTGTTCCTTCTGTTTCCGGCCATCCTTATGGCTAGAGATACGATGATCGATAATACGGGAATCGTGGAAAATCCGAAACCCACATGGGAGACACAAAAGAAGGCGCGTACGTTTTCGCTCCTCATTCCCGCGCCGCGCGGCCAAATCACCGATCGCAACGGACTTCCCCTCGCGCAAAATCGCGTGAGCTACAATCTCGCCATCATTTTTCCGACTCCATTGGACTGGACCGACGAAAAAATCGTTTCCTTTACACGCCGCCAGATCGCGATTTCCAGCAGTCTCATCAATCGAGACATGAAAGTGCCCGATGCCACAATTCTGAATCATTACAAGAACCGAGGGGTTCTACCGATGGACATCGCCGAGGATCTCTTGCCGCGCGAAATCACGAGTCTCCAAAAAAACATGCCGGCCGATCAGGTGCTCAGGCAGACCTATGTGAGATTCTATCCGAGCGGTCTCCTTGCCGCGCACATCATCGGCTACACGGGGCAGCAAGCCCCACTTTCCGCGAGGCCCATTGAGAACAATGATCTCATCTTCCCTGAGAGCGAGGGCAGGGAGGGTCTGGAGCTGATTTTCGACAAGGAGCTGCGTGGCCAACCCGGCCTTCTGCAAATCACCTTCGGTCAGGATGGAAAAAAGGCCTCCGAGCGAATCGCCCGCCAGCCCGTGCCCGGATACAACGTCATCACCACACTCGATGTGAACGTGCAGGAGATATGTGAGAAAACGCTCGCGAAAAATGCCAAGCGTGGAGCGATGGTCGTGATGGATCCCAATACCGGTGAGATCTTGGCGATGGCGTCCTATCCGTCATTCAATCCCAATGACTTTGTTCCGACTATCAAGCAGAGCGTTTTTTCGGCCTATTCCAATGACCCCGCTGACCCTCTTGTTCCGAGGGCGTTCCGCTCCGCCTACCCCCCGGGCTCGACGTTCAAAACGTTTGTGGGCCTCGCTGCGCTGAACTCCGGACTCATCAAAACCGACGAGGTTTTTTTCTGCCCTAAAGAGTTTGCTGTCGGCAACCATGTCTTCAAAAACTGGAAGAAAGTGGATGCTGGGCGCTTGAATTTCAAGGAGGCGCTCACGCAATCCTGTAACACTTGGTTTTATCAAGCGGGGCTCAAGATCGGCCCGGATCCGATCATCCAGTATGCCACGCAACTCGGTCTCGGTCGTCGTACCGGCATCCCGCTGAGGTCCGAGGCCGCCGGCAACATTCCGAATGACGACTACATGCAGCGCGTGCACAAGCGCACGATCAAAGGCGGCGATGTGGCGAATATGTCCATCGGGCAAGGAGACATCCTCATCAGTCCACTTCAGATGACGCAGGCCATGGCGGGCGTGGCGAATGGCGGGGTGGTTCATCAGGCCCGACTTGTCCTCCAAGTACAGACGATTGATAACAAGGTCATCGCCGCCTACCCCGATCGTATTCGCGAGGAGATCTCTGTGTCGCCGGTTGTTCGAGATGAAATGCGCCGCGCACTTGTGGCTGTGACAAGTGATGGTCAAGGCACCGCGCACAGTGCGAAAGTCAAAGGGATCGATGTGGCAGGCAAGACCGGAACGGCTCAATGGGGGCCGACCGATCGTCAGCGTATCGCGGCATGGTTCACGGGATTCATGCCCGCCGCCGATCCGCGCTACGCCTTCACCGCGCTTTATGAAGGCGAGCCTAATGACCAATCGGTCCATGGCGGTTCCCACGCGGCTCCGCTCATCGGGAAAGCCTTTCGCGAAATTTACCATCCCAAAAAAGTCACATCAAAGGAGGCGGCGACATCGCCCGTGGCGACAACGCCCATTCTAGAGGATGAATCCAATACCGCTCCCGAGCCGGTGCCCGTGGATCAGTCGAATTGATCGCCCGTATCAAATAAATAGAGCTTCGCTTGACAGGTCATGCCGAATTTGCTGGTCTTGGTTCGTTAGCCGTTTAATCGACAACAACAAAATAAAACCCACAAAACATGAACAAAGTTGAACTCACAGTAGCAGTACAAAAAACACTCGACTCCACCAAAGCGGATGCCGAGCGCGCAGTGAACGCCGTCATCGATGGCATCAAGCTTGGAGTCAAAAAAACAAAGACCGTCCAACTCATCGGATTCGGTACTTTCAAAATCAGTAACCGCAAAGCCCGTGCCGGTGTGAATCCCAAGACTGGTGCAAAAATCAAAATCAAGGCTTCCAAGACTGTGAAGTTTGTTCCTGGCAAAGCTTTCAAAGCCGCGATCTAATTTCCCCTCCGCATCAGCCCGCAAGGGCTGTGGAAGAGGCCCGTTCTGCTTAACAGCAGAACGGGTTTTTCGTTTTTATCCCGGCTCGGAGTGGAGCGCTTAATGAAAGAAAAACAACGTGCGACATGCACGCCAAGTCGTAAGCGACTTAGCCCTGATATACGGCGGCGAGTTGCTGGATTTTTCGCGCGAGGAGGATGTCCTTGTCCGTGACGCAGTCGGAATCGTGTGAGACGAGGTTGATACGAACAACATTGAAGGAGTTCGACCAATCCGGATGATGGTTCATTTTTTCTGCTTCCAGAGCTACGGCCGTCATGAAGGAGAATGCCTGAACGAAGTTTTTAAACTGAAACTCTGAACAAAGCCGCCCTTCGAGATAATCCCAACCTGGAAGGATTTTGACAGCGTCATTCAACTCTTCTTTTTTAAGGGGATGATCCATAGAAGTATTTCATTGCATGCTTTTCATATAAAGCAAGTCGCGAGAGATTGCGCTCGACGGATTAAGGGGATTTTTGAAGGGAGACACGCACGGCTATGGCTAGCTTTTCCAGCGTATGGAGACGGTGGCGTGATTGAAAAACTGGGAAGCTATCGCACTCTAAACGGCTGAGGATTTTTTCGTAAACAGCTCGCATGATGCGGGCGGGAAGGAGGGCGGAAAAATCGCTCTTCGGGGCTTCGGCGGAGGCGAAGTGGGATCGGGCCCGCGCAGCCCCGGTGCGCATGAGGGGAAGGAATCCCATTCCGGGTGATTGATCCAGGATCTCCTTGGCGGAGACCTTATGGCGATCCATGGCCTCTAGCGGGAGGTAGATTCGTCCTTGGCGGGCGTCTTCGCCGACATCCCTCAGGATGTTCGTCCACTGCAGCGCGTATCCGAGGTGAGTGGCGTAGTTTTCGCTGGCTGGATCACTGCAACCGAAAATGCGGATCGAGACGAGGCCCACCGCACAGGCCACGTGCCAGCAATATTCCTCCAACTCCGCGAAGGTGGCGTAATGGCGGGGCTCAATATCCATGGCGCAACCGCGCACCACGGCTTGAAGTAAACTTCTGTCAATCGTGTGGCGTTGTAAGAGGGACTCGAGTTCCGGAGGCCATTTTTCGGCCTCCAGCCAAGCATCGAGGAGGCGACGCTTTTCGTCCGTGGAGCGCTTGGGGTCGTCGGCGATGTCGTCAATGGTTCTGCAAAATCGGTAGAAAAGAAGCGCATCACGCCGTCGCTCTGTTGGAAGCCAGAAGAGGGCGAAGGCGAGATGGGAGGACGCAAGGCCCTGCATGGGTGGAAACTCGGGCGCTTTCATGGCGCAGGCCTGGAATGCAGATTGTCCCCGCTTTCAACAATGCGGTCGGCAATGGGCAGGAGGTGATTTTTTTCTCCGCTCCAGAGGATGGCCATGCCCTCGTTATCCGCAAGGCATCGGACAAGGGGCAGTAAATTAGGGGAGGGCGGGGAAATGGCCACAAGCAGGGGTGGGCGGTGGACGATCGCCCGCGCCAGAGCCACTAGCCATCGGGTGGAATCATCCAAGTTTCCGACTGGTGTGCCGCAGAGATGCCGGATGCCAGTAAACAGGAGCACCTCGCTTGTGCGCTCGGCGGCGAGATCCTCGCGTTTTCCGCAGATTCGAAAAAAAGGCATGGCGACATTCTCGGCGACGGTGAATGTCGGCAGCAAGTGGTGATGTGTAAAAAGATAACCGAACGCGCGATCACGAAGTCGCCAAGCGTCTTTCTCCTCCATCGCGAGCACATCCTCGCCAAGAACACTCAAGGTGCCGCTGGACGGGCGCTCGATCATTCCCAGAGCATTTAATAACGGAGCGAAATCCCGCCCGCCGCAAAACCCCGTGATTTCACCTGACCGGAAGCTTTCGCTGAATTCCTCGGTCCCGGTGCCATGATCACCACGAGTCGTTCGAAATGGAATATTTTTGCAGACGAGGGGAGGCATGAAGCTAGTGCGAGAGTGGCACCCCGGAGCAACGGCATCAATTCGTAAAAGAATCTGATTTTTATTTGTGGAGGAATTTTTCATCTCTCGGACGCCTTGAACAAAAAAACAAAACTTACTGGATGAGTTGGGCGGTCGCCTTTAATGTCCCCCCTGTGAGTTACCGAGTATTCGCCCGCAAGTATCGTCCCCAAACATTCGCCGAAGTGGTCGGGCAGGATCATATCACGCGAACACTTCAGAACGCCGTCAATGCGAACCGTCTCGCGCAAGCCTATCTTTTTGTCGGCCCGCGCGGCATTGGAAAGACCTCGACCGCTCGCATTCTGGCCAAGGCGCTGAATTGCGTGAATGGCCCGACTTCACAACCTTGCGGTGAGTGCGATGTGTGCAAGGAGATCGCCGAGGGACGCAATCTCGATGTGATCGAGATCGACGGCGCGAGCAACAATGGTGTCGAAAATATTCGTGACCTTCGGGACAACGCTGCCTACGCGCCCACGCGCGGGCCATTCAAAATTTACCTCATCGATGAGGTTCATATGCTCAGTACGGGGGCTTTCAATGCTCTTCTCAAGACCTTGGAGGAACCGCCTGCTCATGTGAAATTCATTTTCGCAACCACGGAGGCCCAAAAGGTGCCAGCCACGATCACCAGCCGCTGCCAGCGGTTTGATCTCCGCCGCATTCCCTCAGATCTGATTCAAAAACATCTCCTCTACATAGCCGAGAACGAGAAGATTACACTCGATGCCGATGCCGCCGATGCCATTGCCCGTGGGGCTGACGGCGGACTTCGCGATGCCGAGAGCATGCTGGATCAAATGGTCGCTTTCTGTGGAGAGCGGATCACCATGAACGATGTCATGGATGTCTTCGGCTTCACCCCACGGGAAGTGGTGGCGAATTTGGCCCAGGCGCTTTTCGCAGCGGACGCCCAAGCCGCGCTAGGCATCGTCGCTATGCAGTCCGAGGCTGGTAAGGATCTTTCCCGCCTCACGGCCGAGCTCATTGGGCATCTCCGTGACAGGCTCGTCGCGCAGGCCTGCGGTGGCGAAGTCGAAGTTCCTCAAGCCAAGCTTCTCGAACTCATCGAGCACTTCGGCGGCGCTGAATCCGCCATGAAGTGGGTCGCCGACAAAAAACTCCAACTCGATGTAGCGGTCATCAAGGCCCTCCACCTCCTCGATGAGACCAGCCTCACGGACGTCATCGATGCCTTGTCCGGACTTTGCAGCGGCGAAGTGCCAGCCCCGCGTCCCGCTCGTCCACTCGCGCCATCGCGCCCCGCTGCCCCCCGCTCCCCTGAGCCTGCCCCCGTTTTCACTCCCAAGGCCGTTGAGCCCGTGGTTTCAGCCCCAGTTTCAGCGCCAGCGCCACTACCGAAGGTTGCCGAGTCTGCTCCGCCCAAGGTTGTCGAATCTCGGATAGATGCCCCCACATTGTGGGAAAAAATCGCGGCCGAATTCGCGAAGAATTCCTTCATCCGTTTCGGTTGGTTGCGCGACGGGGTATTCGACCGCGTCGAGGATGGTAAGGGTATCGTCCGCTTTCCTTTGTCCGCCAAGGATTCCGCCGGTTCGATTTTCATGGAGCAGGGGATCAAGGATATCGAGTCGCGCTTCCTGAAAGATTTGGGAAAACCGCTTCGCATCGTTTTCGAATTCGATGATCAACTCGAGCCCGAGATCCCCGAAGAAATTCGTGAGGAAGCCGCCCCAGCGCGCCCTCCGGTGGTCGAATTGGCCGCCCCGGCAGTTTCTGTCGATCCCATGGAGGACTTTCTTAATGACCCCCTCATAGAAAAAGCCCTCGAAATATTCAAAGGCACACTTCAGACTCCAACTGTATGAACATCGCAAAAATGTTAAAAGAAGCGCAGCGCATGCAGGAACGCATGGCTGATGCGCAAGCGGACCTCTCGAACCGGATCGTCGAATCCACCTCGGGCGGCGGAAAAGTGAAAGTCACCGCCACCGGCGCGGGCGACATCACCGCGATCAAAATTGATCCGCAGGTGGTCGATCCGACCGATGTCGAGATGCTCGAGGATCTCGTCCTCAGCGCCGTTCGGCAGGCGGTCAACGATGCCAAAAAAATCGCTGGAGACGAGATGGGCAAGCTCACCGGCGGCCTCAAAATCCCTGGCCTTTCAATGTAATGTCAGTCTGCTCCGACAAATGGATTCGCCGGATGGCGAAAGAAAAAGGAATGATCGAGCCGTTCGTGGACGGACAGATCAAAACAAACGCTGAGGGTGGTCGCGCGATCAGTTACGGGCTTTCCAGCTACGGTTATGACCTCCGCGTCTCGAACGAGTTTAAGGTTTTCACCAATGTCTACGGCAGCGTCGTTGACCCCAAAGCTTTTGATGACCGTTCCTTTGTGGATATGGAGACCGACGTCTGTGTCGTGCCGCCGAATTCCTTCGCGCTCGCCCGCAGTGTCGAGTATTTCCGGATTCCCCGCGAGGTGCTCACGATTTGCGTCGGGAAATCCACCTACGCCCGCTGTGGCATCATTGTGAATGTGACCCCATTTGAGCCAGAGTGGGAAGGGCATGTGACCCTTGAGATTTCCAACACGACGCCACTGCCTGCGAGAATATACGCGAACGAAGGCCTCGCCCAAGTTGTCTTTTTCCTCGCCTCTGAGGTCTGCGAGACCAGTTACGCCGATCGGGCAGGAAAATACATGCACCAACGCGGAATCACGATTCCACGATAGTGAAGGACGCGCTAGCTGTCATGGCTGGTGGGGCGGTTGGAAGCTTAGCGAGATGGTTCGTCTATGCTGCTCTGGCAAACTTCCGTTGGGCCGCGGATTTCCCCTATGCGACGCTTTTTGTCAACGTCTCGGGATCCTTCGGCATAGGTCTATTAGCGGCCATTTTGAGTGATGAGGGACTTCTCAGCGCCCCGCCGAGTATTCGCACGCTGATGCTGGCCGGTTTCTTCGGGGGGTTCACGACCTTCTCCGCATTCAGTCTTCAAACACTCGATCTCATACGCAGCAATGCCTGGTTGGAGGCGTGGCTGAATATTCTCCTCAGCATCACCCTCGGCCTCGCCGCCGTGTGGCTAGGCAGCCATACCGCTCATTTGTTAAGTCCAGCGTCAGGAAAGTGACGACGTCTTGGGTGGGCCATTTATGTGTCTAGAGTTTGGCGGTATTTGCGTCATTGTCGCTCTGAGGAGATGCAAATCGACACGCGAAGAATCGATCGCTAGTGTCATGACCACATGGCTGGAATTATTGTACGTCCGCGCGCCCGCATTTTGCATGGGCATGATTGGGTCTATGCGACCGAGATTTTAAAAACATTCGGGGCGCCCGTTGATGGAGGCCTTGTTTCCATTAAGGACGGGAGGGATCACCTTTTGGGCGTGGGGATTTATAATTCCCGCTCGCAGATCGTGGTTCGCCGGATCTCGCGTCATCGCCAAGAACTGGATGAGGATTTTTTCAGCCGCCGCATCGCCCAGGCCCTCGAATACAGGCAGCGTGCCGGATGCCGGAGCGATCTGGGCCGCTTGATATGGAGCGAAAGCGATGGGTTGCCGGGCGTGATTACCGATCGCTATGGAAGTGTGCTGGTTCTCCAAACTCTCACCCTCGCGATGGATCAGCACAAAGGCCTGATTGCTTCGTTGCTCGCTGCGGCAACGGGGGCCACCTGTGTGATCGAACGCAACGATGCACCTGTGCGAGTCGCTGAGGGGATGGATCTGACAACGGGAATTTTGTTCGGCGAAAACCCCGGGCCCATTGAGGTGGAGACGGCGGGGGTTCGCTTCCTTGTGGATGCCCTTGCAGGACACAAGACGGGGCTTTACCTCGATCAAGTCGAATCCTACGGGGTCGTGGCCGTGCTTGCGAATGGTCGCTCCGTGCTGGATTGCTTTTCGAACCAAGGCGGGTTCGCTCTGGCCTGCGCGAAAGCGGGGGCGTCAGCCGTGACAGCCGTCGAATCGGGTGCCGAAAGCGTCGCTCGCCTTCGCGAAAATGTGACTCGCAACGAACTCGATGTGAACGTCCGCGCTTCCGATGTGTTTGATTTTTTACGAAATCCGGATCGCCCCGAATACGACATCATCATTCTCGACCCGCCGTCCTTCACGAAGGCGCGCGGAAAAGTCGGTGACGCCCTCCGAGGGTACCGGGATCTGCATGCCCGCGCCGCGAAGTTGCTTTCCAAAAATGGCACGCTGGTCACCTTCTCTTGCTCGCATCATGTCGCAGGGCATGAATTCGAAAATGCGATTTCCGAGGGGCTCTACGATGCGCGCCGCAACATGCGAATCACCCGCCGCCTCGCCCAGCCTTCCGACCACCCAGTCGTCCTAGGACTTCCCGAAACCGAATATCTCAAGGGCCTCATCCTTGACGCCATGCCAGGAAGGTAGGTGTTAAAGCGGTATTAAGCCGCACCTATTGGTTTTGCATGGACTGGGGCAACTGAATGTTATTCTTCTTGCTTGGCATGGCAGTTTGCAGAGCTTCTTTTTGCAAGCTGATACCCAATTCGTTGAGGAGTTTTCCGCGCGACACAGCCAACCTGACCACATTTTTTCTGTATGCGGCGATGGATGCCAATTCTCTGGATTGAGATTCCGCCGCATTGCTTTGAAGCCTCACGACCTCGAAGGTCGTGGCCTTTCCTTCTTCGAGAAGTTTTTCTTCAGCTGTGGCCGTCTTGCGAGCAGCGAGGGCTGTGTCGCGGGCCGCTATGACTTGTTGTTGGCTCGTTGCCAGCAGACTTACAGCGGTATCCACTTCAATCGAAATAGCGGTGATGGCTTTTTGAATGGCGATCTGGGCTTGTTTTTCCCGTAGCTTCGCGGCGTCCAAGTTGGCTCTTCCTTCGATATTCCCTAGGGGAATGGAGACCAGAACGCCTACAGAGAAGTTGGTGCCTTGAGCCGACATGGCGTTTGATAAGGAAGTGCCATATTCTCCTTCGAGTCCAGTGAGCCCCATATTTCCCACCAAATTCACTGTCGGATAAGATTGATTTTTAGCATAGCGAACGCGAATCCCTTCCTGTTCGGCCTTGGATACGATGTTGAGGTATTCTGGCCTGCTGGATATCGCCTCGTAGATGAATTGGGAGCGATCGATAGCAACGGTCGGTACTTCTAGGCTGGATTCTGGAATGATGCGGCTAATGGATCCGCTTTCGGCCATTTTATCTGTGAAAATCACCGATTTAAGGCTGTTTTGAGCTTCAATGTAGCTATTCATCGAGCGAAGCGCCAAATCGACGTTATTGGAAAGCGAGGCCTGTGCTTCCCAGACATCGGAAGGTCTCATTTTTCCCCCAATAACACGCTGGATGTTTTGTTGCTCGAGTAGTCGTGAGGCTTCGACGGCCTCTTTTCTTACACGCATATTTTCATGGGCATACACAAGATCAAAGTAGCGATAGAGAGCTTCCGACAAGCTATTGATCATTTGCTTCTGCCAATCATACCAACCGATCTTTTTCTGAATTCTCGCAATTCTTAAGCCGGCCAGATTGACATCAGGTCCAAAGTTCTTCAATAAAGGCTGAGAAAGGGAAAGCCCCAATACGCTGGTGTATTCGGGATAAAAAAGCGAGGGGGGTCTTTCAATGTTAATGTCATTGCGCGCTTGTTGTTGATTGAAGTTGAGAGAGTATTGGGTGCCGAGAGGCGTAAGCCCTCCGAGTTGCCAGCGCATGTCATAATCTTGAGAACTGAAAATCCGAGGTTCGGTGGACTGTGTTATTTGGCCGCCTGTTGCGATGTATTGCTGCGCGTTTTGTGGCGTTTCACTTTCTGCATATTGGCTGGAGAAGGCGAGTTGCGGATCAAATAGGCCTAGGGCTCGCCGGATATCCGTCTGCCCGAGTTCGGGCGCCAGTCTCTGGATTTTGATGTCAGAATTGTTGCTTAAAGCCATTCGCACCATTTCCGGAATGTCCAAGCTCAGGCTGGAGCCAGATCCGCCGGTCACCGAAATAAAGATGGACTCCAAATCCGAGGGGGCCAGCGGCGTGGGAACGCTGGGAGTCTTGGCCTCAGTTGTCGCGCTGCTACTTAGCTCGGGCGCCCCTGTGGTCGTTGGGGCCGGATCAGTATTTGAATCCGGTATAGCGGGGGTGGATTCAGCTGGAGTTATTGCGGCAGACTCGTTCGCATAGGCTTGAATGCTGCCAGCGAAGCACAGTAAAGGCAGAAGGAGATATTTTTTCAGTTTCAAATTTGCAAAATACAATCGCTATCTGGATAGCGAGGGCTCATAGTCTTGACAAGCGACTTCACAAATAAAATATTGCCCACCCGCTCGGGGTTATCGACACTTACTCTCATTAATGCAAACATCCTCTCCGCTAAAAAACCAAATTGACCTGTTGTTCCAGCAGGAGGTTTCCCCGGAGCAGTTTTATCGCCAATATCTCCAGATTCTCACTGAGGCCTTGCAGGGGATGCGCGGGTGTCATCTTTGGTTATTACAGGGCAAGCAGTTTGTTCCTCTAGGTGGGTCCGACCGTGGGCCGATTTTGTTTGATACCGACCCAGAACAGCAGGATTTCATTCTTCAAAAAATCGCTCTTTGCGCCAACGATCAGAAGACGCTTTTTGTGCCTTTCGGGGATGTCTCGCCGAACAAATGCCCGTTTGGTCTTGCCTTCACGCCGCTTCTTTTTGGGCAGGGTGGGGGGGCAGTGCAAGGGGCTCAAGTCAGTTGGTGGTCGACAGCCGCTGATCAAGATCTTCCTCAGCAGGCGTGCGATTTGCTCGACGAATGCGGCAGGGGGGCGGCCCGCATGGCTCGTGTGCAGAAACTCGAGTCGATGTCGCAGATTTCCGAGCGCCTTCAGTTGATGGCGCGTTTTTTGGATGAGATTGCAGGTGCCCCCGACCTCAAGTCGCTAGCGGTGACGCTCGTGAATCGGGCCCGGGAGTTGGTGGAGTGCGATCGTTGCGCGCTGGTAGTTGAGCGGGCTCCGGGCTATTTGACTGTGGAAGCGGCGTCCAATGTCGCAGCGTTTGATTCCCGTAGTGCCGTGGCGCGGACGATCCTCCAGCTCGCGGAGAATGCCAAGGAAACCGGCCTTCCCACTGGCTTCCGCAAAGCCAATCAAAAAAGGGAGGAGCAGGGCGACCTTTCGGATTACTTTTACTTGAGTAAAATGGAGGAGGTTTTGGTGGTCGGGATTCAACTTCCCAATCAAGAGCTGCTTGGCATGCTTGTGCTTGAGAGTGAGAAGATCGGCACTTTTGATTCCCAGAGACACCAGACGGCTGTCTCCTTGGGGAACCACTCCGCAGGCGCCTTGAAGCGCGCCATTCATTACGATTTCCTGCCACTTCGACGCCTCGCTGAAAAGTTTGTTATTTGGCGGCGCCAGCCAGAGGAGGTCAAGCGCAAGTGGATCCGCTCCCGTCTGTGGATCCCTGCAGCGGTTGTACTGCTTGTTCTTCTCTGTCCTGTCAAATACCAGTTTTCCGGCGACTCCCGTTTGTTTCCTTGCAAGCGGGCCTTAGTTGTCGCCGAAACACCCGGTCGCATTGTGGAGATTTTGGTGAAAGATGGTCAGGAAGTGGAAGCCATGCAGCCGATCGCCCGATTGGACGATGCCGAGCTTCGCAAGCAAATGCAAATTGCCTCTCAGGAGGAATCCCGATTGGCTGCGGAGACCGACCGGCTCACCGCTCAAAATGAACGTGTGGCTGCTCGGATTTCGGCGCTGGCACTTCAGCGTGCCAAGAGCGAGCGCGAGTTCCATGAGGATCAAGTCGCCCGCGCAATCATTCGCAGTCCGATTCAAGGTCTAGTCATGACTCCGAATCTTTCTTCCCGGCAGGGGGATGCTCTGCCTGTTGGCGGACAACTCGCCCTTGTCGGCGACCCCTCCTCGTGGGAGCTCGAGGTCAATGTTCCGGAGTCCGATATTGTCGGGGTGCTCGAGTATCTCAAGAAGGGGGCACCACTCACGATCCGGTACGTCCTTAATTCTCTTCCGCAAAAAAAATTCACCACTCAAATCACGGGCTTCAGTGCGATTTCGGCGGCTTCCGAGGTCGTGGCTGGCAAGAATATCTTCAAGCTTACGGCAGCACTTCCGTCCGAACCAGAATATGCGGCCCTCTTCCGCGCGGGCTTCACTGGTCGGGCTCGATTGGAGATTGGTTACAGGCCGCTGGCCTACACGGCCACGCGCAGATTTCTAAATTGGTTGAAAACAAATGTTCTATTTTAAATTTACACGTCCCGTCTTTCTGGTTGCCGTTCTCTCCTCCTATGTCCTCTCGGCAACATTGGCCGAGGAGCCGCAGCCACCAGCTCAAGTCGCTCCTGTGATCGCAGAGGGCCTAGTGACACCCGAAACAGAGGTCGATCTGGCTTCCCCCAGTGAGGGGCTTTTCATGGAGGTTGTAGTTAAAGAAGGCGCCTTTTTGGAGAAAGGCGCCCCCATCGCCCGCCTCAACAATGAGGAGGTGGAAATTCAACTTCGACTGGCCGAACTTCAATCCCGCCAGTCCGACCAGGATTACGAATCCACCAAGCGGCTCTTTGAACAAAATGCCGCCAGTCGCGATGATATGAATCGCGCCATGCTTATGGCCAAGCGCGCGGCGGCCGAGTGCGATCTCCTGAAAATTCGCCTTCGCGATCGCACGATCACATCGCCTGTTGCCGGTTATGTGATTCGCATTTTGAAAGACCCCGGCGAGTCCGTGCAGCGCTTGGAGAAAGTGGCAGAGATTGTTTCGCTGCAGCGCAAATCGATCATTGTTTACCTTGATGCGGCTTCCTTCGGGAAATTGCGGCAGGGCATGAAAGCCGAGATTGACTCTTCCATTTCAGGCTTGGCGGATCTTTCTGGAGCGGTCGAAATTATCGATCCCATTCTTGATGCTGGAGGCACCTCATACCGGATTAAGATTCTCGTAGAGGATCCGCAAAATCTCTTAAGCGCCGGGACCCGCGTTCCTGTAAAAATCCTTCCACAATGATTAATGCCCCGGCGACTGTCGATAATTCAGCGACATCCCCGGAGACGGATTTTCAGTTTCGCAAGCAATCCCAGTTACCGCCTCTTCGTCAGGATCTCAAGGTGACTCCTCTCCGTATTCGCGGGAGGGACGCCTATGTGGTTAAAGATCCTCTCTCACTCCAATATTTCCGCTGGGGGCAGAAGGAATACTACCTTTCCACACTCTTGGACGGCAAGAAAACCGGCCACCAGATTTTGCAGATGATGCAGAGGGCTTTTCCCGAGGCGGATTACGACGAGCAGGATCTCCAGATTGCTCTCATGCAGTTTATGAATGCCGGTTTGTTGCTCACCGACGGCACGATGGCGCAGAGCATCTACCACCAGCGTCAGTTCGCCATTAAAAAAGCCAAAAAAGGCAAACTCTGGCTGACCATTCTTTCGAAATTTATTTCTTTTAAGATCACCCTTTTTGATCCTGATCTTCTCCTGCTGCGTATGAGCAAGCGTTTGGGGTTCCTTTGGACGTGGAAGGCCGTAGCGGTTCTTTTGGTCATGATGGCTTCAAGTGGATGGCTCTTGACTCGCGATACCGGCAGCTTCGTCAGTCGCATGCCGAATATTTTCGGCTGGGAAAACCTGTTCATCATTTGGATCGTGATGATTTTAGTGAAGATTGTTCACGAGTTCGGGCACGGCCTCTCCTGCAAGCATTTTGGCGGGGAGGTTCACGAAATGGGAGCCATGTTCATTCTTTTTTCTCCCTTTCTCTTCTGCAATGCTACCGATAGCTGGGTGTTTACGGAAAAATGGAAACGTATTGTCGTGAACTTCGCTGGCATTTACCTCGAGCTATTTTTAGCCTCGGTGGCCGCCGCCTTATGGGTTCTCACACCTCCAGGGTTTTTCAACCAAGTGTGTTTCAATGTGGCCCTCGTCTGCAGTGTGATGACGGTTTTCTTCAATGTGAACCCCCTCATGAAATTCGATGGCTACTATGCCCTGTCTGATTTTTTGGAGGTTCCAAATCTCAAGGAACGTGCTGATCGAGCTTTGGTCACGCGCACAGCGGGTTTTTTCACAGGAGGAGAAGGCGTTTTGCGAGACCCCATCGTCGAGGGTTTCAAGTGGCCGATTCTGATTTATGGAGTCGGTAGCTATATGTGGACATTTATAGTTGCCAGCAACATGATACAGCATATTGGTAGCATGCTTGAGCCAATCGGCCTAGATCGTATTGTGCAGTCCAGCGCGGGAATCGTGCTTGTGATGGGTATCGTTGCACCACCGTGGTTGGTGGCCAGTCAAATTATGAAAGTCATTAAATCTGAAGATGACCACCGAGTCCGAAATAGGGTGCTCATCACCCTCGGTTGCGTTTTGCTGGTCGTGGCGGCCTTGCTGTTCTTTCCGGCGCCCGTGACAGTCAAGACCGCCTGCGCCTTGGAGGGTAGCAACCGCATTCGCGTCACCGCGGCGACGGTTGGGTTTATCCAAAAGATTTCCGTGAGCGACGGTCAAAGTGTTGAGTCGGGCGAGGAATTGGCCGTCTTGGAGAATCCCGAACTGGGGGCTTATCTTGCCAAGCTGAAGCTTCAAAAAGAAACGCTCCATGTCCAACAGGCATTCGCGCTTTCCCGGCAGATGGATAAGGAAATCCCGTCACTTCGCGCCCAAGTTTTACAGTTCGACACGGCCATTAAAAAGCAGGCGCAGGATGTTGCGGCACTCCAAATGCGTGCCCCTGTGCGAGGCATGGTGATCGGACAAAAGTTACAAGATAAAGTGGGCACTCTTCTTCGGCAGGGGGAACTTTTATGCGAGATTCTTCCAGACGGCCCCCTCCAAGCCGTGGTCGTGTTGAAAGAAAACGAGGCCAGTCTTGTGGAGGTCGGCCAGAGCGTTACCTTCCGCCTGCTTTCTTCTCCCGGCAAGGCTTCCCCTGGAAAAGTCCTCACTGTTGCCTCAAGTCCTTCGCTAGAGTTACCTCATCAATCTCTCAGCCAGTATGCTGGCGGCACTGTGCCCAGTGTCCTGACTGATAGAGGGAATAACTCGGCGCCCATCGCCCTCCCGTCCAGTTTGGTTTACAAAGCCACCATCGCCCTTGAAGATCCGAACGGAATTTTGCGTCCCGGCATGAGCGGTCTTGTGAAGATCCAGTGCGGCCAAAAGCCACTTGGCGCTGTCCTCTATCTGAAATTCCGCAACATGCTGCGGACGGATTTCCAGATTTAAGCTTTAGTCACGGACCGACAGAGCCGGTCCCTCCGTCACGGGAGGCGTCCTTCGATCGATCTCGGAGGGATGGGCTCCGTCCGTCCCAAAAATCCCCACGGCGCGCGTCCGAATCACGTCGCCGACACGGAAAAGCAAAACCGGAGAAGCAAAACCGGAGACGTGAAACTGGAGACCTGAAAAAAAACCCCTGGACCGACAGAGCCGGTCCCTCCGTCACGGAAAGCGCGGCAGCGCGACTTAAAACTTACAAACTTAAACCTTAAAACTCTCTTCCCCCGGACCGACAGAGCCGGTCCCTCCGTCACGGAACGCGCCCTTGATCGGTCTATTGAGGATTTAAAAAAATTTAAAACGGAACTTGCTATTAAAGCGGAGCGCGTATTTGATGCTGGGCTTCACAAATTCCGCAGTTCAACAATTTCTAAAAAGATAAAATGAGCAATAAAAAATCCACCATCAAAGAAGAAGCAGTGAATTCCTACGACACGCTTCCCTACCCTCCTTACAGTTTTCCTGCGACCCATATTGGCCGACTGGGTGCTATCGGGCGTGTTTTTGGGCTTACTACGGTTGACCCATCGAAAGCCCGTGTGCTTGAACTAGGCTGCGGCGTGGGGGTGAACATCATGGCTATGGCCCAGCTTTTTCCTGAAGCCGAGTTTGTAGGTATTGATTCCTCAAAAAAGCAAATCGATGCGGGGCTCAAGGCTGTCAAGGTCACTGGTTTGAAAAACGTGCGTTTGATCGAGGCTGATTTTTCAAATCTCGACGAGGATCTGGGCAAGTTCGACTACATCATCGTTCATGGTATTTATTCGTGGGTTCCTGACTCAGTCAAAGAAGCCATTCTCCGCATTGGGTCGAAGAATCTCAACCCAGGGGGCGTTACTTATGTGAGCTACAATTGCCTTCCCGGTTGGCGTATGCGTGGGGCGTTGCGCGACATGATGCTCATGCACACGGCTGGTATCCCCGATGTGCTAGCGAAGGTAGCCCAGTCTAAAGCGCTGCTCAAATTCCTTGCCGAGTCTTGTGCTCAGGAGACTCCTTATGGAAAATACCTCTCGCAGGAGTTGGATTTGATCTCGAAGTGTGATGACTCCTACATCGCTCATGATTTCCTCGAGACGGAGAACGATGCCCTTTATTTTTCCGATTTCCTGAAAGCGGCAGCTAAAGAGGGCCTTCTTTATCTTGGTGATGCGGAGCCATCGACAATGGTCACGGACAATCTTCCTGCCGAAGCGGCCAAAACACTCAAGTCTCTTAACTTGAATTTGCTCGCTACAGAGCAATACATCGATTTTGTACGTAATCGCATGTTCCGCAGCACCCTGCTATGCCATAAAGATGCGAAGCTTAATCGCAATATCGACGCCACCCGCCTCGAAAGTCTCAATATAACGAGCCTCATTGCGCTCAAGCAATCCCACAAGGATGGTCAACCTGCGGTTTTCGTTGGCGTTGGAGGTACGGAGTTAAGTGTTTCCGAACCTTCTACGGCTGCTATTTTCGAAATCATCGCCAAGCAAGGTAAAGCCAGCGTCTCCGTTAAAGACGTATTGGCGGAAGCCCTGCCTGTTGTCTCCAAATTGACAAAATCAACCGATGAAAATGCAGTCAAAAGTTTAGTCGGACAAGTTCTTATTCATGGGTATTTCAAAAAAATGCTCGATTTCGCGCTGGGTGCGCTCTCAACCTGCACAACAATCTCGGAAAACCCATTGGCCCTTCCCCTGGCTCGTATACAAGCCTCTGAGGGGTTGCGGATTTCCTCCAATCGACTAGAAATGCTCAACGCCGATCCGTATGTTGCGAAGCTCCTCACGCTCTGTGACGGCACACGCGATAAAAAAGCTCTTATCGATGCCATGTCCGCCTCGCTGGAGAAAAAAGAATACCAATTGAACGAGAACAACCAGCCTATCACGGACGCGAAGAGAGCGAAGCTCGTCGTAGAGAAACTCTATGAAGGCTCGATCCAAAATCTCACCCAGCTTGGACTTCTGGTTTCAAAGACCTCTTAAGGCCTGCTGCTAAAATTGACCAGCCCTCCTTTATCGGATTTCTCCCTAAGGGAGGGCGAGTCTATTTCCAGTAGAGTGGTTTGAAACGGGTATGCTTTAAATGCATGGTTTTGTTTTGACGTTCGCCCATAGTAAAAAATATGTCCAGCAAACCTAAAAGCGAATCTGGTAAAGCCAAGGTCACTCGTAGTCGTCCGCGCACACGCCAGTTGAGTTGGCGTTTGCCGGCTCTTTCTTGGATTCTTTCGGGCGGTCGTCCATTGGAGTCAGTTCGCCCGCTGTCTCGGGTTCTTATTTCTGGAGCGTGTCCAGAGGCGCTCATACTTGCGAAAAATTACCCTCAAGCGGAAATCGTTGTTACCGATCCTTCAGAAAAATTGACTCGCTCCCTGCGCCTTTCTGCGCGTCGTCGCCAACTGTCCAATCTCACGGCTTTTCATACTCCGCTACACCAAACAGGCGTTGCTGATATCATAGGGAGGAACTTCGACCTCATCCTAGTAGTTGAAATTCCGATATCCGCATCCGCTTACGCCGGTGTTGTTGAAAATCTTTCGATCTGCCTCGCCAAACCAAGCGGGAGACTTTATCTGAAACTCCCCGGGGATGGTCATCCGTTCATGCGTCCCACCGAAGTGCTTTCCGCTTTCAAGTTGCCTTCTCGGCTTGCGAATTCCGTTTTGACCGACCCTCCCCCTGTTCTTCAGCTTGCTGCGGCTATGGCGGGAGACGAATTCTGGGGTAGTGCGGCATTCCCCTACACGACTCTTGGTTTAGGCGATTGGATTTCTGTGCTCCGTGCAAAGAATCTCCATTTAGCGGCAGCTTTGCATGTGCCTGCCATTTTGTCTCGCGCCCTCCATGCCGGAGGAGTGCAGCCTTTGATGGATTTTGGAGCCGAAGACCTAGCTCTTGCTTTAGATACGCTGGCACGTCCCGTGAATCGGCATCTTATTTTTTCCGTCACGGAGTTGTGTGCCCCTCCCTTCCACGACATTGAGGCGCTGGCCCAATGGCGTCCGCTTGTTCAATTCTGGCCACGTGATAAAATTCCCGAGCAGAAAGAAGCGTTTAGCCGTCTTATGAACGTCGAAATCCAAATTCAAACAGTCCTCCCTCCGCTCAAAATCAATATGTCCGGCTTCATGTTGGAGTTTTTGCGCCTCTGTGATGGATCTCTATCGATTCATAGCATACTCGAAAAAATCCCTCATAAAACGAGTATAACGGAAATTCTGCAGGCGCTTTACTTTTTTCACCATTCTTGCATCTTTAGTCTCCAACCACCCGTCGAATAACACGTTCACGAATTTATTCGCCCCCTCTCTAGACTATGTGCTTGTTAGTAGTAGTGTGGTGGTTTGAGGCTTTGGTTTTGACTTGCCCTAGATGATCCGTTACAAATGCCAACAATGAGTCGGTTTCTATTTACATGCCTCTTCGCGCTGGCTTTTTCTTCAAGCCCCACAACGATGAAAGCGGCATGGACATGGAGTGAGCCTTCGCCTCAGGGAAACGCGCTTGCCTCTGCTGCACGATCCTCTAATGGTTCGATTACCATTGCCGTCGGCGATTACGGTACTGTAGTCCGTAAGTCGGGGAGTGGTACATGGGAGTCTCTTCCGCCCATTGCTGAGGGGGTTGCTCTTTCTGCCGCTGTTTGGTCGGGAACCAAGTTTCTCGTCACGGGTCCAGAGGCCGGTCTATGGGAGTCGACAGATGGCTTGGTTTGGACCCTGCGGGATGCAGCCGTGAAGGGGGACTTTCTTTTTGCTCTTGAAAATACCGTCATCTGTCTCGCAGCAGATACCGCGTGGACTTCTGCTGGGGGGGCTCCATTTCAACAGTATTCGCTAAAGGACCAAGCTCTCTCTCCTTATAGAACCGCTGCCTTATCTGCTGGAACATTAGTGATTGTTCGAAACGACGGATCCGTCGCCAGCACCCCAAATGGGATCGACTGGACTTCTCCCATTGTGCGCGCAGATACCTTTTTCTATACGGTGGCCGGGGGCCCAACTGGTTTTCTTTTTGGCGCCATTGACCGCACAGGAGGAAATGCCAAGGCCCTTCTTGTTCAGTTCAATAACTCAGGGGAAACTGAGGATATCCCGTTGCCTTCTAATGCGGACTTTCGTTATTATCGGATTTTCGGTAGCGCCACGGGATGGCTTTTTCAAGACTACTTGACTGGGTCTCTCTTTCGTCGTGGTTCCACAACCTGGAACGCCATTGCCGCTGCCACGCCGATCTTTTATCCGAACGCAACGTTGATGGTTTCTGGAAACTCCACTCTCCTCGCGGGAGAGAGAGGCAGAGTCGCAATGCTGGACTCCGAAGCGGTTCTATCTGTCGAAACAGCGTCCCACTTTGTGTCCGATTTCCTTTACTATCCGAGATTCACTGCTGCTGCGTTGGACGATGTAGCGGTGGCCATCGACAAAAATGCGACTCGCCCGGCGCAGTATCGCTACTACTCCACATCAAACGGCACGACTTGGAGCCAAACGACCCCGGCTCCAATTGCGGGGGTATCTTCTCTGGGCATCCATTCCGGCAACATTGTCGGATACTGCGTAGCAAATCCTTCCACGAGCGAGGGCTTTTACCGTCTTGTTGGTTCGCAGTGGCAACCCTTCGGTTCCTCCCCACCAACAGAGGGCACAGTGCTTTCCTTTGCATCAAATAACGATTCCTCGACTGTCATTGCAATCGCCCGCCAAGAAACCTTTGATCTCTCCGGCAACTACTCAGCTGCTCGTGCTCTTTATTACTCGCCAAACTGGTCCGATTGGACCCCTCTCGCCCTTCCTGAAGCGCGCCTCGATCAGCCTCCATCCGAGGATGTCATCGAATCCGTTCAATGGGATGGCGCCCGTTTTGTTCTATTGCTCCATCCAGGTCGCATATTCACTTCCACTGATGGACTGTCGTGGAATCAACTTCCCGCCCTGCCTGCCGATTCCACAGCCCAACTTGCAGTCGCCTACCCAGGGCTGAAGCTGCCGGCAGCGAATACTGCAGTATCCGTCTCCTCAGACGGACAAACCCTCGTAGCCCGAGCAGCCAAGCTCCTTGCCAATGGTACATACAGTTCTTCGCTCCCCGTAGGATCTGAGACATTTTTCGTTTTTGAGCAAGGCCGTTGGTGGCCAGTACCCGTTTCCACGCCAGTGGGCCAATCGCGTCGCCTCCTCACCCGCGATGCTTCCCGTTTCCTTGCCATTGGCGATGGGGAGATTCTTTCCTCCGCAGATGGGTTTTCATGGCAGAGTCACCCCGTTCGCGCCGATGTCTCCGCACTGCAGTGGACGGGATCCCGTCTCCTTGCCTTCACTGATGCCTTTGGTATCCTGTCACACCAAGGGGCGCTAGGGGAGGGGATTTCTATCTCCACAATTGCCTGTTCCCCACGTATCTCCACCCTCACAGCCTCAGTTCAATCCTACTCGCTCACCTTTTCGGCTCCTCCAAGCCAAGCCTGGAGTGTTGGCAAATTGCCCGATTGGATCAGTATCAGCCCCGCTGCTGGATCAGGTAACGCCACACTCTCCGTCACCATAAAGGAAAATACAACTCGGACTCCGCGAGGAGCCGTCGTTTCGCTTGGGGGAGTATCTCACCTTGTCAGTCAGAAGACCGCCGTCTTTACCGATTCACTCTCTGGTGGCGCACTTCAATCCTCGCTCAGTATTCCTTTTACTGGAGATTGGAGTGCATCTCCCTCTTCCAGCCTCGTCCAATTCCCCAAAAATTCCTACGCGGGTAAAGGAAATATCCGTTTCACGTTGCCTGCTAACAAAAGCTCCAATTCAAGGACATTCACCGTGAACGTGAACGGAATCGACTACACGGTAACGCAGCAAGGTCAGGATCCCGCGATCCTGCGCGTCGGCGGCTACGCTGGGGTCGTTGGTTTTGTGGCCGAGGGTTACTTGCCCGACTCACTCGACTCCTACGAATCCTTCACCGGCTCCATGCAACTGACCTTTGCAAAGCCCAGCACCTCCCTGCCGAATGGCGCTTACACGGCCTCCCTATCCGTATTCCATGGCAACCAGACCGTCCAGTTCAAGTCCAAAGGCGCGCTCGAGACCGGTGGCGGCCTGACCAATTCGACTTGGACCAACTCCGGTAAATCTCCCGTTTCAGCCCAAATTAGTCTCCAAATCACCAACGACTCCGCGCTCAATCAGTTTGTTTCCGGGAATATCACCATCGGCTCACAGGCTTATGGCTTCTTTGCTGGCAAGCAAGTTTTCCAATCTAAAACCAACCCCCTCTCAGCAGCGGACTCCGGCAAGGCCACATTTTTCCTGACCGGTTTTGGCAGTGAAGGCATCTCTGCCGATACCGGAGTCGCAGCCATTGACATCGCTCCTGCGGGAACGGCACGTTTTGCCGGTCAATTGGCCGATGGCTCCAAGCTCACTGGATCATTTCCTGTTTTGGGTGCCGCCGGTGCAGATAATGTTATTCCATTTGCTTTTTCCGGTTCAAGGGATAAATCCCTCATTTCCGGTTATGCCCGCCGCACGGTTAGTCGTGAGACGTTCGACTGGTCTGGCCCCGCTTCTTGGCCTGCCCCAGCCCGGAGTACGAAAGAGCTCACCGCCTCCTTGGCGCGCTACACTCCACCCGTTAAAGGGGGCTCTGCCCTCGCTTGGACAGCTCCGGCCAATATCAGCATCACTAGCGATTCCTTTGACTTGATCCAAGGTAACGCCACCTTTTCGCCTCCATCGCGCCTCACCGCGGCGATACAAGCCCCCGGGCGCATACTCTCGCTCAAGCTGAATCCCGCGAACGGTATGCTAACGGGATCCCTCAGCGAGCCAAATTCTAAAAAAGTAGCCATGACGTTTTTGGGTGCTGTCAACCAGAGTTATGAGTCCCTCTCTTCCGGAAGCGGCTCCATATTGGGTTTTTCAACCACTGGTTCCAATGGAACTCTCTCCATTACTCCTGAATAACGCCTTGATGAAATCTTGCATCTTATTCCTCGCGCTGGCGTTCTCATTCGGCATCTATCACCTGCACGCCGCGCCATTGCCCATTGGCCCTTGGTCTGGAGCAGTTGGTCCTGTCGGCTCCACCATGCTTCCCGACCCCTCCCGCCCACCGGTGGAATTTTTTGAAGATGGAGCTGCCGGTCGTCTGTCTCTGACTCTGGCTTCCCCAACGACCACCGCGCCAAACGGCACCTACACAGCCCAACTTGACCTTTATAACGGCACGCAAGCCTTCACTTTCCGCTACAAAGGTTCTCTCAAGCTCGGAGGCGGGATTCAGGATATCTGGGTCGCCAGCGGTAAAACGCCTGCATCCATCACCATCTCTATGAATCGATCCGTGATGGATCCAGAGGCCCCCTTCCTCACGGGAGAAGCTGTTCTCAGTGGTTCCCGCTATCCTGTGTTTGCCATGCCACATCTTTTCACAAAGAAAAGCCCCCTGCCTGCTTCCGTGGCCGGAGCCTTCGCTTTCTTTCTTCACGATCAAATCGGCTCTCGGGGAACCGGCTTCGGCTCCGCAACCATCACTCCGGACGGGGGAGTGAAAGTCGCAGGCACTTCCAGCGACGGGTCGAAATTCACCCAAAGTTCCAACATTCTTTACACAGGTGGGCAACACTTCTTCGCCTCAGCCGGTCTCGTTGGCAAGACTGGCTTTATCGGTGCCTGGGCCCTTCGAGATCCTTCCTTCGTCGATTCCGACTGGTCTGGCTACGCACGCCACGGTCAATCTTCCACTTACGTCACGCGGGTTATTCTCTCTTCAAATGCCAAGATCGCCGGACAATCCGCTCTCTCGTGGACAGCAGGAAGCCTTCATCTCGAACTGAATCCGGATTTTTTCGTCGCCAATGGCGATGTCACTTTCGATGGCAAAAGCCGATTCACCATCGCGGGCCAATCCAGTGTCTTTCTCAATGGGGCCAATCCTTGGGGGGTTCAGCTCAAAAGCCTTCAACTGAATCTCTCCACCGGCCTCGCCACGGGCTCAGTCGAATACTACTATATTCCTGTTCTCACTTCTGAGTTACGTGTAAAAGCCACATTATCAGGGGCCCTTAATAAAAAATCGGGAGAGATCCATGGCCGTATTCAAGCCGCCCGCAACCCTCTCCTCTCTGGCCCATTCCAAGTCTCTCCCCGCTAAGCCGGTCCCTCCGATGCGTCACGCGTCCACGATCGCCTTCGGAGGGATGGGCTCTGTCCGTCCCAAACAGCTCCACGGCGCACGCCCGATTGAAAACGTCGACATCGAGAAGAAAAACCGGAGACGTGAAACTTGAGACCTGAAAAAAAACCCGGACCGACAGAGCCGGTCCCTCCGTCGCGTAACGCGCGGCAGCGCGACTTAAAACTTACAAACTTAAACCTTAAAACTCTCTTCCCCCAGACCGACAGAGCCGGTCCCTCCGTCACGGAACGCGTCCACGATCGCCCTCGGAGGGATGGGCTCCGTCCGTCCCAAACATCCTCCTCGGCGCGTGCCCGATCTACAACGCCGACACCGAGAAGAAAAACCGGAGACGTGAAACTTGAGACCGGAAAAAAAACCCCGGACCGACAGAGCCGGTCCCTCCGTCACGGAACGCGGGTCCTCATCCCACATTTTCCTTGAACATCCATTTGGCAACGCCGACGTTTGTGCCCATGCAGGACCCAGGACGAAGACACCCGATTCATCTTCATGCTAGAGGCGGGGCAGGGGACTCGGTGTTTGTTTTTGTGACCATATGCACCAAGGGGAGGCAACCTCTCCTTGCGTGTGAAGCCTTGCATGCGCTGTTGAGCGAAGTCTGGCGCGAATCTTCACGATGGCGGGTCGGGCGATATGTGATCCTTCCCGACCATCTGCATTTCTTTTGCACGGAGGCCCCCGAAAACCAAACGCCATTGGAATCTTGGATCCGCTTTTGGAAAAGCACCGTAAGCCGAAAATGGAACCAGAGCACAGGAACGAAAGCCGATCTATGGGAGCGGCATTTCTGGGATCGCCAGCTTCGAAGTGGGGAGAGTTACAGTCAGAAATGGGATTACGTCCGCAACAACACCGTTCGGCACGGCTACGCCAAACAGCCAGAGGACTGGCCCTACCAAGGCGAAATCCACGACTTGCAATGGTAAGGTAAAACTCCCTCGCCCCACCGCACCCGCAGAAAAGCCCCGGACCGACAGAGCCGGTCCCTCCGTCGCGTAACGCGCCCACGATCGCCCTCGGAGGGATGGGCTCTGTCCGTCCCAAACAGCTCCACGGCGCACGCCCGATTGAAAACGCCGACATCGAGAAGAAAAACCGGAGACGTGAAACTTGAGACCTGAAAAAAAACCCGGACCGACAGAGCCGGTCCCTCCGTCGCGTAACGCGCGGCAGCGCGACTTAAAACTTACAAACTTAAACCTTAAAACTCTCTTCCCCCAGACCGACAGAGCCGGTCCCTCCGACACGGAACGCGTCCACGATCGCCCTCGGAGGGATGGGCTCCGTCCGTCCCAAACATCCTCCTCGGCGCGTGCCCGATCTACAACGCCGACACCGAGAAGAAAAACCGGAGACGTGAAACTTGAGACCGGAAAAAAAACCCGGACCGACAGAGCCGGTCCCTCCGTCGCGTAACGCGCCCACGATCGCCCTCGGAGGGATGGGCTCCGTCCGTCCCAAACATCCTCCTCGGCGCGTGCCCGATTGAAAACGCCGACATCGAGAAGAAAAACCGGAGACGTGAAACCGGAGACCTGAAAAAAAACCCCCGGACCGACAGAGCCGGTCCCTCCGTCACGGAACGCGCCCACGATCGCCCTCGGAGGGATGGGCTCCGTCCGTCCCAAACATCCCCACGGCGCACGCCCGATTGAAAACGCCGACACCGAGAAAAAAAACCCCTGGACCGACAGAGCCGGTCCCTCCGTCACGGAACGCGCCCACGATCGCCCTCGGAGGGATGGGCTCCGTCCGTCCCAAACATCCCCACGGCGCACGCCCGATTGAAAACGCCGACACCGAGAAAAAAAACCCCCGGACCGACAGAGCCGGTCCCTCCGTCACGGAACGCGCGGCAGCGCGACTTAAAACTTACAAACTTAAAGCTCACCCCTTCTTCACCCCGCCATTATGCCTCGTTTTCATCATGAGCACCTGCCAGTGCCGCGAGCCGTTGCTTTTGGCTTCTTTTAGCACAAACGAACGGCCATTCAGCACCGCGCACAGGGTGATACGCGGCGCCCTCTTCGCTTCCCGCGCCAGATCCATGTGGGACTGCAGATTAAGCCAAAAATCCGGCTCCACACCAAAATACATCCCCAGCTTGAGCGCCGCCCCTGCCGAGACCGAGCGCTGCCCACGTAGGATCTGGCTTATCGCTATCGGGGATATCCCTGTATCCTTGGATACCCTGTAGGCCGTAAGGCCCAGCGGATCCATAAAAAAAGTCTTAAGCACGTATCCGGGAGACGCGTTGTTCAGGGGGGCAGTGGAAGTTGAGGTCTTCTTCATACAAGGAGCATCTAAAATGGGCCAGAAAAGTCAATAACGATTTGCGGTATTATTGCGATGCGATATAGTCCTTCATGGCAGACCTAGCGATGCGGAATTAAGGGGCTTTTTACACATCAAAACAAAGGTTATCTCGAGGCAAAAATTGTCTGCCAACTAGATCGGTTTAATCCGGAAAAAAAGGAAACAATCTAAAAAAAACAGTTTTTCATAAAATGTTTTTGAAACAAAAAACGAGCCCAGTATTCGCTGCGAAATAGGGAGAAGGGAACGGCTGAGGAGGAAAATAACGCCCCGTTTTTTTATGATTTTTCATGTCGATGGTGTGCGCGGCAATGCTTCCGATAAAAGAATGCCACCTCGTTCATGGGTCGTGTCGCAAGGCGCAAAGCTTGATTATTGCTTGCTAAGAGTAATATCGCATAAGGATAATACCTTGTCGCGATTATATGTCAGCCGCGCCGTCTGCTGTTAAAGTCACGCAGCAGATATGTGATAGTGATAAAAATATCGTGTCGGGATAGTATCACTTCAAGATATAGAGCGGAGGGATTGATGTAAAAATCGGGGTGGGTGAATACCTGCCGTAAGAATTGCGAAAAAAAACTTGCTTCACTTTGCGAAATGTTAGATAAGCCCCAACAGTTCAGGCAGGGTCTACCCTTGATCCTGACTGAAAACATAAACCAAAAAATACTGAAAAACCAAAAATCAGAATGAAACCACTCGCACCCTACTTCGGAAACCGCTTCGCATCGGTCACCAAGAAAAAAGCAATCAAATCCGCAGCCAAGACCAAGGCGACATCCGAAATGGAAACGCTCGAATCCCGCATCCTCCTTTCAGGTGTTGGAACAGGTCTCAACAAGAAGAACGTGTCTTTCTTTGACGCCGATGGCGACAAGGTCACCGTCTCTCTCCAAGGCAAAGGTTCTTTCAATATCGACCTCGGCGGAAACACCAATAATTCCGACATCGCCAACATCAGCATCAATGGCGTTCTCAACAAAACGACACTTGCAGTCGAAGCCGGCTCTCTCGGCGTCGTTGTGACCCCTGCGGGCAGCTTCACCAAGCCCGTCCAGACGAAAGTCATTTACAATCCAAACGGTGTCGAAGGTCTTGTTACTACAGTCGGTGACGTCGGCAATGGAGGCGTTAGCCAGAAAATTGCCACCCAGTTCTACGATCTCACTCCCGGTTTCACTAACATCGGCTCGATCACGACAGCGACTAACGTCACCAGTGTCGGAAGCATCGGTCTCAACGCCGCCATCGTTCCTGTGATCGATCTCGGTAGCGCCGCCGCTGGCAACATCAACCTCAGCACCGGCATGGTCGCCAAGGTGGATCAGCTCATGGCCACGAACGTCAGCTTCCAGCCAGATCGTCCCGCTTGGGTTGCCAACATCGGCAAAATCGATTTGTTCGATATCTCGGCAGGTTCTATCGCCGGAATCAACATTTCCTCCGTTGGCACTGATAATGACTTCAATGGTGACGTCGTCGCCACCACCGGTGGCATCGGCCGCATCACTGGCACAAATGCCGATTTCAATGGCACGATCTCACTCCTCGGCGCTAATTCTGCTCTGGGTAATATTGTTGTTAACAGCTTTTCAGACGCAGCTGTTATCTCTGCCGCAGGCGACCTCACCTTCAATGCGGCCAGCTACGATGGCCTCTTAAGCGTTGGTGGTCATTTAAATTTGGGCTTGGTTGGATCTGGAAATTTCAATGGGACCATCATTGCAGTAAATGGTGTTTCCGGCCTCGGCGCATCGCTCACAGATACCATTCTAGCGAATCAAGTCAGCATTTTAGGTCAGATTATTACTCAGGGTGATATCGCATCGATTACATTGAATAATGCTAATATCTCTGGCGGCACACTAGATGCCAAAAACATCGGCACGATCCACTTCGGAGCAAATGCTTCGCTAATTAGTGGCACGATCCTCGCCTCCGAAGACCTCGGTGGTCTTGTGACTCGCAACGCAGGCTTGGATCTTAACAACGCCACGATCGTCGTTGGCGATACAGTCGGCTTGATCGATGTGGCGGGTGGCGACCTTTCGGGTTCCATCACCGCAGCGAACTTCACCAAAATCACCGTTCGCGGTGGTTTAATGGATGCTGACATCTTGGGAACATCCTCGATCGGCGATGTCACTGTCACCGACGGCTCCATCACCGGCTCGCTCATCGCTCAAGGTGCAGCAGGCATTGGTAACATCAAAGCGGTAAGCTTTGACAATGCGGCAGCAGACGGTGGCGCTATCATTGGCGCGACGATCTATTCAGCTGGCGGCATTGCAAGCATCACGGCAACGACAACGGACACCACCAGCCCTGCAATTGGTGAAACGTTGGGCGGTGACTTGACCAACATTCACGCTCTCGGCACGGTTGGTGCGATCACGGCAACCAGCTTCGGCGGAGCAGGTAGCGCAGCAATCCAAGGTCTCACATTCGTTGCTCCGACAATCAGCGGAGTCACAGCCAATGCTCCATTCGGAGTTGCGATGGCAGGAACAAACACATTCATCAGCACCACAGGCTCGATCGGCAACATTACCGCTACGGGTCTTACTGGTGGTATCAATGGAGCCACAACCCTTAGTTCCGCCACCACGGTCGGCTCGATCTCAGGCACGGCACTTTCCGGAACGGGTGCTGGTATCTCTGGCCTGGTCATCAACGCCCAGACTGGAATCAGCACAGTCACCGGTAAAGCCTTCGGCGGCGACGGTATCGGCGCCGGTAGCGAATTCTACTCGCTCACAGGTAACATCTCTGCGATCTCCGGTTCCTCGACCTCTATGGCGGGCACAGGTGACGGTATTCAGGACTTGGTAGTCAATGCCATCGCTGGATCTATCGCAGACATCACCGGCTCGTCCTCAGGGATTACTGGTGGTCACGGCTTGAATAACCTCGATGTTGATGCCCTCACAGGCATCGGAACAATCACCGGCACGGCCATTGGCGGCAACGGTATCGAGGATGGCACTTACGATGTTACTGGTGACAATGCCAATATTACGGCAGTAGTCGCCACGACAAGTACTGGTACCGCAATCAATGACGCTGACTTCAGCGCAGTTGGTGGAACAATCTCCACAATCACAGCGACACCATCAGGTGCCGGTGGTAATGCAATAGATGGTTCTACATTCGAGGCCGAGTTCCTTGGTAATGTGAGTGTCACTGTATCCAACCTCGATGGTGGGTTTGCGATCAATGATTCGTCCTTCACCGCGATCGCTGGTGCAATCGGTGATATCACGGTAGTGAATAAATCGCTTGGAACCAACTTTGCAGCTTTTGGCATTGGCGGAAACAGCAACTTCACTGCATCTAATGGTATTGGTGCCATCAGCGTTACAGTCGCTGCAAATTCAACAGGTGGCACAGTTGCTGCCATCCAAGACATTGGTGCTGGAGCAGGACAACGCCCTGACTTCAATGCTGACTCTGATGGAGACGGCACAGGTAATATTACTAGCGTTTCCGTTATTAGCACGGGATCTGGTATTGCAGGCATCAGTGGGGCCACATTTACAGCTGAGGATATCACAGGCAACTTCAGTGTTGCGATGAACGGCTTGAATGCTGGCGATGCAATCAATGATGGTAGTAATGGCGGTCTGCTAACAGTATTGGATCTTGCTGGCAACCTAGGCGGCAATATCTCCGTTGTCAATAGCAGCTTGAATGGAGCCTCTGATGGTCTTGATACTGTCAAGTTGAATATTGCTGGCAATGTCGTTGGAACAACGATAATTACTGCCGCTGGCGGCGCTGCAATGAATGCTTCGGCCATCGACCCTGTCGACATGGGAGCCATCACGCTCTCCGGCGACGCAGGTGCGATGATCGCTAACTCTTCGATCCTTGTGACCGGTGAAATCGCAGGACTTACCGTTACAGGTAACATCACTGCTGGTTCCTCGATCACTGCGGAATCCTTCGCAACGACGAACACGCTTCTCATCACTGGCGACCTCGGTGGCACAATTACCTCGGAAACGAGCATTGGTGCTATCACAGTGACGGGCGATATGTCAGGAACAATTGAAACCGATTCAACTCTAAATTCAACGAGCACAGGTGGTTCGATTGGAACTGTCACAATCGGTGGTGAGTTCAGCGGCTCGATAAGTGCATCTGCCGATACTGCTGCTAATGCTGACATTGGAGCAATCTCGATTGCACTGGGTGCTACTGCTGGAACGATTACAACTGTTGGAAATGTAGGAACACTTACAAGCTACACAGTCCTAGCAGGTGGATCAGCTGCAGCTGTAACTGTTGGTAACATCTCTGGTGTTGTTTCCATTACTGGTGGTCTTACAGCAAAAATTGATGCAAATCACACAACAGCAGCATCCGCAACTATTGGAGCAATAACCATAGTTGGCGGCATCTCTGGTGTTGGCGAGATCGAGGCTGGTGGCGCTGTTACAAGCATTACTGTAACTGGCGACATCGCTGGTGCGGCTCCATCAATCGATGTAGGAAGCATCACAGGTGCCTTGACTGTCAATGGTGACATCGACTCCGCAGTTACCACGACTGTCGGTGGAATTGGCTCGATCGATATCAATGCTGATCCAACAACCGGTGCAACCAGCTTGGGCGAAGTCAATGCTAACATCACATCCTTTACCACGATTGGTGCGATTGACATTGCTGACGACTTGACTGCTGGCGATACTATCCAAGCAGGTGGAGCAATCACTTCACTTACTGTGGGTGGCGATCTCCGTGGTAACCTCACAACAACTGCAGGTAGCATCGGTGCGATCACAGTGGAGGGAGATATCTCCTCAACCATTACCTCGGCTGCCAATATCGGTGCTATCATCGGTAAAGGAACCGGAACCGTAAACAACGTGCTCTCATTGGATACTGGTGCAGCTGGCACAATCGGCGACCTCACATTCAATAGCGGTAACCTTGCTGCTGGTGAGACGGTTGAAGTGACAATTACTGACGCTGTAAGCGTCGGCGCCATCCAGCTAGCCAGCACAGCCGGCAACGCAAATCTCGATCTCAATGGTGGCGCAGCGCTTACAACTGTAGGTGCCATCACCGTTGATGGTTCACTTGATATCGCTGGTGCAACTCTCACTAGTGTTAAAACATTAACTTCCGTTAACATTGGAAGCTTTGTAGCCAACGCTGGTGCTCGCCAAGACATCGGTTCTGCCGCTGTTGCTGGATCTACAGTAGGTTCAATTGCAATTGGTGCAGATGTCGCGTTCAACGTTGGCCCAGTGGCTGCTTATGCCTTCGTGTTTGACACCTTTAGTGCTGCAACGGATGCAGTAGTTAATGGTTCTAACATTGTCGCATTGGATAATGCCCCAACATCCACGACTATTGGCGATGGTAGCTCTTTGGCTGGTGGAATCTATTTCATCCTCGCCTAACAGTAAACTAAACAATCAACCAAAAAGGCTTCGGAGAAATCCGGAGCCTTTTTTTTCGTTAATAAGAAATGGGGTCAGTGTGCATTTCCTTTCACTTTTAATGTAGCCGAATTAACTTTGGAAATGAAATAAAACCCTGCATTGGAGTCTTCTACGAAGCTGTAGCGAGTAACTGGTAGCGTGATAGGGGGCAGGAATTAATTATTGACATGTTTTTAGGTTGAATATGGTTGCGTTGTTTGCAAATGTGCCTGGTTTGTTCTGGGAAGCTGGCTGAGGGATGTATGGGACGGACGGAGCCCATCCCTCCGAAGGACGATCGTGGGCGCGTTCCGTGACGGAGGGACCGGCTCTGTCGGTCTGTAAGAGTGCTAGTGCGGAAATGGGTCAGGATTAATTCCTGACATTGGAGGCTTCTACGCAGCTTTAGCGAGTGGCTGGCGGCGGGCGTTTACTTACAGACGCTACAAATTCCAATCCCGGCTTGAATTGGAGCTCGACAAAGCGGAATAGATTTTGTGGATTGAATTTGTGCGAGTGGTTTTGGATACAAGTGTAATGATGGCAACATCTCGTTCTCGTAGAGGCGCCAGCTTTGCCCTGGTTGAAATGATTCCCTTGAGGCGTTTTGAAGTTTGCCTCTCCAATTCCCTTTACATGGAATGGGTTGCCGTGTTGACAAGAGCACAGAACCTTCCGCCAGAAACCAGCGTTGACACGACGCTGGGCTTTTTGCGGCAGCTTGCTTCCTTTGCGCGACTGCAGGATATTCACTATCTCTGGCGACCTTTTTTTGCCTGATCCAGATGACGACAGAAATAAGGGTCATTCCCACTTTGCCACATATTTTCTAAGATCCGTCTTTTTTATTTAAAAGAATGTAAAAATCACAATTGACATCGTATTTTAATCACTATATTTCTTTAGCGTGATTCGTACTCAAATTCAAATGCCTGAAATTTTATATAAAGAGATTCAACGCGTGGCTGCTGTGCAAGAATGGAGTATTGCCGAAGTCATTCGACGGGGCGCCGAATCCGTGGTACGGGCTTACCCGGCTCACAAGCAAATGCCAGATGTCGGCTTTCAATTTCCTGCTCCGATTAGTGCTCGGATGCTGGTGCATGAAGCTGGAGAGTTGAGGGATTTGATTCAAGAGGACGCCCAGCAGGCATGATAGGCATTGATACCAATATTTTCGCGTATGCGCGTATTGCTTCCGCACCTCTGCATAAGGCAGCAGTGAACTTTTTGAATGGCATCGCAGATTGTCCGGATGTCGTGGTTTCCGAGTTGGTGCTTACAGAGTTCTATTTGCTTTTGCGAAATGAAAAAATCCTTGAGACTCCACTATCCCCCACGGAGGCAGTGGCTGAGTGCCAAATTTTTCGCGCTCATCCGAGATGGCAACTTGTGGATTCCGCTGATGTAATGAAGGAGGTCTGGCCTATTGCCGCAAGGGAAGGTTTCGCGCGGCGGCGTATTTTCGATGTAAGGCTCGCAAAAACTCTTCAAGCCCACGGCGTCAATGAATTCGCAACGGCGAACATTCGCGATTTTGAGGGCTTGGGTTTCCAGAAAGTTTGGAATCCATTGCATAGTTAACCCGAAAACGGATTTTTAGACAGGAGGACAGATTCGAAGCGCAGAGTAGAGCACCCGCGCGATAGCGCACTGACCTAGGGGAGAGGCAAATGTGTAGCCTAGCAAAGTATAGGGGTCAGGCAGGAATGGAGCTAAGTTAGTGGGGATTTGGGATGATTTTCGTCGCCGACTTTTCGATGAGGGAGAGGCCCGATTTCTCTGCGGGGTTTAGTCATCAAGCGGTGGTTCTTTGGTCGGCGTTTTTTGACGCGGGGTTCAGTTCTTCCTGGGCGAAGCGGGGTGAGATCGCGCGCGATGGTGAGCCGCATTTCATCTATCATGGCGGCGATCGTTTTTGGTTTCTTATCCAGTCCGCTTATTGCGTGAGCGAATTGGCGCAACGTATCAAGACAACCTTTGAAGGAAACGCGCTGCAGATTCACGTCGTGCGTGAGTGCAGACTTTTGCATCACGCTTCGGACTAGGTTGTGTGATAGGGGTCAGGAATGAATTTTTGACATATTTGAGGTGTATATGTTTGATTTGATTGCAAATGTGTCTGGTTTGTTCTGCGAAGCTGGCTGAGGAATGTATGGGACGGACGGAGCCCATCCCTCCGAGGAAGATCGTGGGCGCGTTGCGCTTCGGAGGGACCGGCTCTGTCGGTCTGTGAATTCCTTTTGAAAAGGAGCGGCACATGTAACGGACGGCTCGGCGATCCATCCCTACCATTTTTAATCGTAAAAGCGCTTTCCTGCCGGTTTCATAACGAATGGAAAATCGGCTTGTAGGATTTCCTTTTTCAAATAGATTTCCTATATGAAGTCAAAATTTACAGCAGTTCTTCGTCGCGAAGAGGATGAATATGTGGCGCTAAATCCAGAATTGGATATTGCTAGCCAAGGCCCTACGCCGGAGCAAGCTTTGGCGAACCTTCGTGAAGCGGTGGGGCTTTTTTTGGAGTGTGCATCGGCCACTGAAATCGATGGGCGTTTGAGCGGTGAAGCTTGGATTACCCAATTTGAAGCTGAATATGCCCAAGCGTAGAAAGTTTTCCGGCGAGCAGATATGCAAGTTGCTTGAGGAAAATGGATTTATTTCTTTGAGGCAGCGAGGAAGTCACCGGATTATGCAGATGGCAGTTCAGACAGGGACCATCACGGTTCCTGTGCCGATCCACAAAGATCTCAAGCCTGGAACATTGGCTTCTATCATCCGGCAAAGTCAACTAGATCGTTCTTTATTTCAATAACAGCAAAAAAGGGTCAAAAAAGGGGTCGGTCCCAGGTCAGTCCCACATAACCACATATCTTGAAGAATCCTCTGCTCTGAATCTGGAAGTTTGTGCACATTTCGCCGTTGGTGTCACAAATTCAAGAAGGGATTCGGGATCGCCAACGCCCCCGATGGCATCGTTGAGTAAAACCTGCCGAGGAGGACCTCGGCGTTCCCAGGAGATCGGGCCTGAGAAAGGGGGTAAACATCATCCATATCGATGTGTATACTGACGACATAATTGCAAAAAATATCTGCTAAGTTCTGCGAAGTGGTCTGAGGGATGTATGGGACGGACGGAGCCCATCCCTCCGAGGAAGATCGTGGGCGCGTTTTGTGACGGAGGGACCGGCTCTGTCGGTCCGTGAAAGAGGTATAGGAAAAATGGGCTTGATAAAAATAGGAATGGGGATGATTTTGAATCCATGACTACAACAGTTACCTCGAAAAATATGATTACCATACCGGCTGAAATTGCAAGGCGCTTTGGAGTTAAGCCAGGTTTTTCATTTGACTGGTTTGCGACGGGTAAGCCTGATGAAATTGCGATTCGTGTGATCCCCGACCGCAAAGAATTATCTCGCCGCCTCAAGGGGAGTGGGAAAATTCATTCGCCACAACGGGACTCTGTCTCTGAGTTGATCAAGGAACGTTCTGAGGAAATGGTATGACAATTCTTTTGGATACATCTGCGCTTCTTGCGCACCATCGTGATGAAGAGGGAGCGGCTCGTGTTCAATCTTATTTCGAGAATGGGGATATGCGGTTGTTAATAGCGAGTGTTACGTTTGCTGAATTTGGGAGGAGGATGTTGGAATTAGGGGCATCCCAAGAAGAAATTCAAATAGTCGTTGATGGGTACAGGCGTCTGTTTGATGGAATAATTTCGATTGATGAGCATGTTGCTATGAAGGCTTTTGCATTGGCTGTACAATCTCCCAAGCGTATTCCCCTGATAGATTCACTAATCGCCGCAGCTGCGTGCCTGCAAGAAGCAACTCTGGTGCATCGGGATTCGCATTTTGAATCCATTCCCAGGTCGATTTTAAAATCAGAGAGTCTGTGACGAAATGCCGTTGGGAAAAAGCCGTTGATGTGGATGTATTTAAGATTAATTTTGATACAAATACGACTGTCCATATTGTAAGTTCTGGAAGAACTGATGTATTAGCCTATCTTTACAATGAAGGAGGGGTGCTCATAGAGTCTGATGTTGATGGTGTCGGTGTTCCTAATTTTCGGATCACAGCCAATTTAGCTCCAGGCATCTACTACGCCAAAGTCACAGGGTATGATAACACCACTAGTGCGGCTACGCGTTAATGATTTCGAGATGACAGGCGCGGAGCGTGTTTGGGGTTTGCCTGAGGAGGCACGCTGCTACGCTTTTCGGCGGACTTCCCATCACTGCCCGCAAGAAGTCGGAATTATATTCGACCCAGACTTGAAAATACTTTGTGAACCACTCGCCGAAAGCGGGTTGCCGAATCTGGTGAGGAAAATACTCTTCTTCTAATAAGTTGTACGGTTTAGAGCGCTGTCGGCAGGGGTCTTATTTTTTATTTCCATCTTGGAGCGGGCTGGTTTTTACCCAAGCTGACCACGGGGTTCCTTGGGGCGGTTGCCCGAAGAGCGTTTCGAGCACGTCCGTGCTGTCTTTATGGAGTGGGTGCACGGGTTGATCTGCTATGGCCCCAAGGAAAGGCATAAGCAAAACGTGGGGGCGGTTGAGCATGTCGTTGAAGAGGACCTCGGCGGCTGGCGTTGGTAGCGAATTGGAGGCAACTAAGCGCGACCAAGTCGAGCAAGTGGTATCATCAGAAAGGTTCGAGATGTGGTGTGCCGCCTCGGCTTGACGTTCAGGGGCGAGCCTGGGGAGAGTTTCAAGGAGTTTGTTTACAACGCCGGTGAAATCCAAACTTGTATTGGATAGCACATCGGAAATGGGATCAGCTGGCGCTATCTGGTTCACAGCGGGATTCGCTTGAGGGGATGGTGCGAGAGGCGGGAGTGGCTCCTGCACAATTCTAGGCGAAGATGGAGATTCATTTTTGGGAGACAGAGCCTGATTGGACTGCTCGGGAGCTTGGCTTTCCTCTTTTGTGAAAAAGAGGAGGAAGGCGAGCAGGGCCACTGTGGCGCTAAAAAGACCCAAAATCACAGCGAGTATTTTTTTATTCGACATAATCAATGACGTGCACAAGCTGGAATATGCACTATTTCTGCGGAATGGGAAGCTTGGGGCAATCCTATTTTGGGCTGTGCTCGGCAGTCAGTCATAGCACAAGGTTTTGTTTTTTGATCAAGAAAACACTAGAAGATGGGCATTAGGTAAGGGTAGAGTTTCTATGATCACTACTCTGTTTTGACAAAAAAAGTTCTATTTACTTTGCTCTTGGTGGCTGGGGTCTCCCTCTCGTCTGTGTTTGCTGGTACTGTCGTGCGGTGCGACAGCAACCTAGGAGAGTTTGACCTTCAGCTTTTCGATGCCGAGAAGCCTAAGACCGCAGCTAATTTTCTCGCCTATGTGAAGGGCGGTGCCTTCAAGAACTCCATCATACATCGTAGCATGCCGGGGTTCATCGTGCAGGGTGGCGGCTTTTTTCTGGATGGTACTTCGCTCAATCCTGTGTCGGTGCGCCCTCCGGTGGTTAACGAGCCTGGGATTTCCAACCTGCGTGGTACCGTGGCTATGGCGAAACTGGATGAGAAGCCGAACAGTGCAACGAACCAGTGGTTCGTTAACCTCGCGGACAACTCAGCCAATCTGGACGCGCAGAATGGCGGGTTCGCCGTCTTTGGCGAGGTTTTGGGAAATGGCATGAATGTCGTGGATGCAATCGCGGGGCTGACAACTTACAATGCCACAGCCGACCTGGGCGGCGCTTTCACGAACCTTCCTCTTCGCAATCCAGCGCTGAATGTAGATAACCTCGTTCTTTTCTCTTCGGTTGTCGCGTTGCCTAAGGGGACTGTTGTTGTGGACTGTGAATTTTCGAGCGGTTGGAATGGATTCAGAGCTGGGTTTGCGGATTTGCCGGCGAACTATGATCCCCTTCAATACGATCTCATTGGCGACATCCGAGCGTTGCCGGCAAATTTAGGTGGTGGCGATGCTCTGTTTCTCTCGGGAGAAAATCACAGTGATGATCTCTGGATGTATGCGAAAAAAAAGATCACGGGACTCAAGCCAAATACCATTTACAAGATCACGATGGATCTGGAGATGGCGTCGAATGTGCCAGAGGGGCTAGTTGGCGTTGGTGGGTCGCCCGGCGAGAGCGTGTTTGTCAAATTAGGTGGCTCAACGATGGAGCCACGAGAGGTGGCTGACTCTCTAGCTTGTCTGCGAATGAACCTAGATAAAGGCCAGCAAGCCACAGGCGGTACCGCAGCCAAGATGGTCGGGAATATCGCTAAAATTGGAGATGCCACCGACCAATACGCGAGGATTTATCGTGATAACAGGGGGTCTTCACAGGAGGTCACGTCATCCGCTGATGGATCGCTGTGGGTGTTTTTCGGCACGGATTCAGGGTTTGAGGCAACGACATCACTATACTACACGCGGTTAACCGCCATTCTTGTTCCGGTCTTCCTGCCGGGTGTATTCGTGGGGCAATTTGTGGCTGGCTCGACTCGTGGGCAACTCGAAATTCAGGTTTCTAAAGGCAAATCTTGGAGCGGATCGTTGATTCTCGAAGGAAATAAAACCAGTTTGCGTGGTGTTTTTGATTCAGATGGAGACTCTGTAATTGGACTTACTTCTAATGGAGGGAGTCTTGATCTTGCGTTTGAAACGATCGGACTCGACGATGGCGTGTGGGACGATTCTGATGTCGTCCACATTGCCGCCACAGTGCGATTCAACGGGCAAGAAACCTCGTTCCTATGCTATCCCGGTCCGCTAACCGGAATCGATGGGCCCCTAGCGGATAAATCCATAAATACGTTATTTGAAAGCAAGGGGGATTCCGGTCAAGCTTTTGGCCATGGCTACGCTGTCGCCAAAGCTGCTAAAAACGGCGTCTTCAAATTCGCAGGTCGATTGGCGGATGGAACAGCCCTATCGGGTACTTCGCGCGCGGTGAAAGACGATGCAGGCAAATGGATTTTACCAATAGCCTTTCCGTTGTCGGCCACGAAAGGCTTTTTGTATGGCCGGGCTGACATCGAAACTTCCCCTGATCTGAACGCCGCTCAATCGCATTTGGTTTCTCAGGAGCCCTTGGTCTGGATGCGCCCCGCGAATAGCAAGGCCGCCAATTTCAAGGCCGGCTTTACTGAGAGGCTTGATGTGTTCGGCCGTGTTTGGAGTTGGACAAAAGGGACAAGCGTTTTGGGAGCGGCGACGACATGTCATCTCGCGCTCGATGCCAGCACATCTATCCTCTCGGGCGCATTGACATTGAATGGAACGTGGAGTGCTTCGAATAAGCCGGCATGGAGCAATGCTCCTGCGGCGTTTACCTTCAAGGTCGATCCAGCGACGGGAGCTTTTTCTGGCAAGGTTCCTCTTAGCAATGCCGCCAAGGCGGCAGTAGCTCCTTTCCAAGGGCTGATGCTCAATCCGGGTGTTGCTCAGGGCGACCAGCAGTTGCTGGGAGGGGGATTTGTAACGGGGGCGGAGGCATCAGGAATCCTCGAGATCACTGCTCCGAAACAATAAAAATGCCGTTCTGAGTTTTGGCCTTGGGGCCGATCAACTCCGGCCGATGCTGGTGTATTTGAATCCAGCGGCGCGCACGGTGTTTGGGTCCATGATGTTGCGACCATCAAAGATGAGCGGTGTGTGCATGGCTTTCATGAGCTCGACGAGGTCCACGGTGGTAAATTCTTTCCACTCGGTTGCCACGATGAGGGCCTCGGCTCCCTCGGCGGCGTCGAGGGGCGATTTGGCCAGTCGGGCCCCATCCACGAGCTTGAATTCTACGGCTTTTTCCATGCCTTTCGGATCGTAGACACTCACTTGCGCGCCCTCGGCAATGAGGTCGCGAACGACGTCGATGGCAACAGAGGAACGGACGTCATCGGTATCTGGTTTGAAGGTGAGGCCCCAAACGGCGATTTTCTTATCCTTCAATACCCAGAGAGATTCGCGGATCTTTGCAATGAAGCGCTCGCGTTGGGTGCGATTGATTTTTTCAACTTCCTTGAGAAGAGTGAAAGGAACTCCGAGGTCTTCGCTGATGGCGATGAAGGCGGCGATATCCTTCGGAAAACAGGATCCGCCATAGCCGATGCCGGCGTTGAGGAAATTGCGACCGATGCGGCGGTCGGCACCGATGCCATCAGCCACTTTTTCGACGTCGGCCCCGCTGGCTTCACAGATACGGGCGACGGCGTTGATGTAGGAAATCTTGAGTGCGAGGAAGGAATTCGCCGCATGCTTGATGAGTTCCGCCGAGTTGATGTCCGTCACCAAAACCGGGGACAGGAATGGCTCGTAAATTTTCTGCATGAGGGCGATGGCGCGCTCGCTGTTGCTTCCCACAACGATGCGGTCAGGTTTCATGAGGTCGGCGACTGCGCAGCCTTCACGCAGGAATTCCGGGTTGCTCACGACATCAAAGTCGGCGCCGGTTTTATTGTAGCGACGAATGGTATCTGCGACTTTTTCACCCGTTTTGACTGGCACCGTGCTCTTATCGACGATGACGCGGTAGTGTCCGGGTTTGAGCACGGCAGAGATCTCACGAGCGACTTTTTCGATGTAGGAAAGGTCGACGCTGCCATCAGGTTGCGGTGGGGTGGGAACGGCGATGAAAACCACATCCGAGTTGTCCACGCCTTCCTCGGTGCTTGTGGTGAAATGAAGGCGGCGAGCGGCGACATTGCGGTGGATCAACTCCTCGAGTCCGGGTTCGTAAATGGGAACTTTGCCTTGGACGAGTTGCTCGACCTTTTTAGCGTTGTTGTCGACGCAAATGACGTTATGGCCGACCTCGGCAAAGCAAGCGCCAGAGACGAGACCGACATATCCTGATCCAATGATACAGATTTTCATTTTTGTGATTTGGTGGGTTTTAAAATTTACTGAGAAGCGCTCGCGGGTTCGTCCGTTGGGCCTTGGCTGAATGCCAATGGGAGGGTGATCTGCGGAGCGGCTTTGAGGGTCATCATGAGCAATAGTCCGTATTCTTTGTCGCCGACTGAGTCCTCGCGGACTTCGGCTCCCAACGAGGCAACCCAACTGGTGAGGTCGCGGTTGATAAAATACCGTTGGTATTGCATTACTTTCGAAACAAACTCGTATTGATCATAGGTGCTGACGCTCCAGTGATCATTGATTCGCCAATAGGCCGAGAAGTTGACTTGGCTGTTATTTTCGAAAAAGTCGTTATTCTCAATGTAGCGGGTGCCGAAGGAGAAGCGAAGATCCCGAGTGGGCATGAAGCTGATGCGAGTGTTGAATTCCGTGAAGCCCTGATTTTGGATCGGCGTCTGGGAGAGAATGTCCAAAGATGTCCAAGGTACGGGAGTAAATTGAATGGCATTGAAGACGTTGGAAACTGGCTCGTCCGTGTAGGGATTGTCCATATTCACGTCCATGAATGTGTTGAGCGAGAACCATTGGTAGGTCGCATTATTGCGACGTGTTTGAAGGCGTTGGCCGACGCCGAGGCGTGTGATATTCCAAGTGTCGATGGAGTCGATCGCGGTGAATTGCGGGAAGTCCAATGGCTGGAGTTGGGTCGAGGGAGTGACTCTGTCGAATTGGTAGATGTCCCCTGGGCTTGGCCCCATGTTGTAAACGCCCGAGTAATTCACATAGGGCTCGATAACGTGACGCAGGCCATCGAGGCCAAGGGCGCGGCTTTGGACTTGCTCGAAGGCGCGGGACAATTTTGTCGAGACGGTGAGTCCGTAATTGGCAACAGGACGGAAAACAGATCCTTTGGTTTTGAGAAGCGGGGAGGGCGTGTTGAGATGATTTTCAGCCCCGTTGATAAAAGATCCGCTCTGGTTGTAAGCGGTGCCTCGAATACCAACTTTCGGTGTCACAGAAAGCCAGTTCCAGAACTTCGTGGGAAGCGACCATTGATGAAAGGTGTCAAAGCGGGTGGTGGCGTAGTCAGGGAATTCGGTTTGATCGTCAAGGGTGTTGTCTTTGAAAGGAGAGTTTGAAAAGGCGCGGCGAAGCGAGGCGACGCCGGTGTTGCCATCGTATTGAACGGGCAACCCAAAAAAAGGCTGCTGTTTGAAATCAAAAACAAACTCCGGCTTGCGCTCGGTGACATCCTGAAACTCATTCAACTGCCAGCGTCCGATGAGGCTGAGCGTGTAGAGTTCATCCCATTTTGTGAGTGAGAGGGAACTGTCTGGTTGGGGGTTGAGGGCGAACTCCCGCCGGTAAAAGTCCTCCAGAAAATCTTTATCGCTGATCGCGTTGATATTCGCCGTTCCGTAAATGTCATCAGTCAAAAACAGTCTTTGCTGGAAGGAAATGCGATACCGCTCCTTGGCCTTTGTCTCCGCGGTGTCTCCGGGATTTTTAATGGTGGTGACGTCTTTGGTTTTGGGAACGTAATCGGAATGGAGTGTGCCGTAGCTGCGGTTTTCCTTGCCGTAGTTCATGTCGAGATCCAGTCCAACTGAGGGACCGAACTTGGCGCGATCCTCGAACCGGAAAGCCCCCGTGACGCCGCTCACAACGGGAAAGCTGTAGGAAGTCAGCAAATAGGCGCCCCAGCGGGAATCGTAGCCGGGAAGAAACTGAAACCCGTTTGCGCTGAGATTTGCATTGAGGTAGGGGAACCAGAAAACTGGAGTTTGCCCAACGTAGAGGGTCGTGTTTGTGAGGATGATCCTTTTATCTGGGTAAAAGCGAATCGAGCGTGGACGAACGTGAAAATCGGGCTTCGAGGAGTCGTGCGCGGTGAATGTGGCATCGCGTATGCGGAATTCTTTTTGCGAAACGGCACGAAAGTGGAACGCCCGAAAGTAGTAGGGGTATTGGGATCCCGACATCTCAAGGGCACGCATTTGCTTTGTTTCGAGATTAAAAAGGGATCGCTGGCCGGTCAGAACCTGATCAGGTGTGTAAAGGCGGACGTTTCCAATGAGAAGGATATCACGGGTCTCGGGGTTGTATTCCGCATAGTCGGAAAAGATGCTGTATTTTCCGTAGTGGATTTGAACGTTGTCCTCGGCAATGGCGACGCCTTCCTCGAAGCGGGTATTGCCGTCGGCCGTGATCTCGATGGGGATATCACCAAAGTTCCCGAATTGGGCGCGAGCGCATGGCAGCAAGGCCAGCACGCACAGAATAAACAGGAACTTCCTCATGAAGCACCGAAATTAAATATCCAGAGTGACAAGATCAAGGGTGGATTTGAGAAACGGTTTAAAACTCACGTGGTGCGGCGAGGGATGGCTCGGAGCCGTTTCGCTAATCACCGTATCCGGTCGGATGCTTCACATGCCACGCCCATGCGCTTTCCACGATGGTCTGGATATTTTCAAAGCGAGGCACCCAACCGAGTTCGCGACGGATTTTATCCGAGGCGGCGATAAGGCGTGGGGGGTCCCCTGCGCGCCGGGGTTTCTCAATGGCTTTGATATCGGAGCCGGTGATTTTTTTGCAGGTCTCGATCACTTCGCGAACGGAAGTTCCGCCTCCCGTGCCCAGATTGTAGAAATCACTTTTCTCCGATTTGAGGGCGAGAATGTGGGCTTGGGCGAGGTCTAGAATGTGGATGTAGTCGCGAATGCAGGTGCCATCCGGGGTGGGGTAATCGGTGCCGAAAATATCCACCGATTCGCGCTGGCCGAGTGCAACCTTGAGAATGTTAGGGATGAGATGGGTTTCGATGCGGTGATCCTCCCCAAATGCTTCGGACGCTCCAGCGGCATTGAAATAGCGAAGAGCGGTGAAGGAGATTTTGTGAATCTCGTGATACCATCGAAGGATGGTCTCAAACATGAGTTTGGACTCGCCGTAGGGATTGATGGGCTTTTGAGGGAGGGACTCGTCCAAGGGCATGCGATCGGGAATGCCAAAGGTCGCGCAGGTCGAGGAAAAGACGAATTTTTTAACCCCGAACTCGACTACCATGTCCAAGAGGTTGATTCCCGAGCTGACGTTATTGCGGAAATACTTTGAGGGATTGGTCATCGACTCTCCGACCAAGGCATTGGCGGCAAAATGCATCACGGCATCGGGCTTGACCTCTTCGAAAACGTGCCTCAAGACCGAGCGGTCCGCGAGGTCGCCTTGGTAGAAATCGGCGCGAGGGTCGACCGCTTTGGCGTGGCCTTCGGTGAGATTGTCGAAAACCGAAACCTCAAACCCTTGGTTGATCATTTGCTCGACACAAATGCTGCCGATGTAGCCTGCTCCACCTGTGACAATAATTTTTTTCATTCGATGAGGACTGAATTGTTAGCAAAACTTGCTAGCTATCGGCAATATAATCTTAGGGAGGGACTCGTCCTAGCGCGGTGAACGTCGATAGATCCAAATGCTTTGTAGGAGTCCAAAGCTGAGCATGGTGATCATGATGAAAGATCCACCGTAACTCACCAAGGGGAGGGGAAGTCCCGTGATGGGTGTGAGCGAAATCGTCATTCCCAGATTCATAAATGTGTGGGTGAAGAGAAGGAGCGTGATGCCGGTCGCGAGCAGTCGCCCTAGGTCATCCTCCGCCTCTAGGGCGATGCCCAGCATGATGATAAAAAGAAGGGTGAGGGCGGCTATGAGGATAATCCCGCCTAGGAATCCGTGTTGCTCACCCATGACGGAAAAAATGAAATCGTTATGAACGATCGTTGAAGGCAGAAAGCCAAGAGCATTTTGCGTATTCGGGGCCTTGTATCCCTTGCCGGCAAATCCACCGGACCCAATAGCAATGAGAGACTGTTTGATATTCCACCCGTCACCCTGTGGATCGGCATCCGGATTCAAAAATGTCGTGATGCGCGAGTATTGATAAGGCTTGAGGCCGAAATGAACCACGAGTGGAACGAGAGCAAAGGCAATCACGAGCATCAAAATCAACCATCTTTTCGGAATGTGGCCGACAAACATCATTCCTAAAATGACCGGAACCCACACGATGCAGGACCCCAGATCCGGCTGAATCAAAATCATCAACCAAGGCGCACCCACAATCGCTCCGCAGCAGAGAATGCGAAGGAAGGCCGGCATGGTTCTAGTCCTCGAAAGAAACAAGGCGATGGTCATGATGCCGGCGATGACAGCCAACTGGGAGGGTTGGAAGCTGGCTGCGCCGAGGTTGAGCCAACTGCGCGCGCCATAGCGTTTCTCACCCAGAAACATCGTCGCGATGAGTGTCAGGATACTCAGCACATAGAGGGGAATGGCACCGAAGCGTACCCATCGGTAGTCCATTAGTGAGACGACGAAAAACATGGGCAGGCAAATCAGAATCCATGTTGTCTGAGATTTCGCAAAATGCTGATCCCTCATCCAAGTCGCGCTGTGAATGGCATAGACGCCATAGATCAGGAGCGCGACCATCAGGCCGAAAAGGACCCAATTGATGCGAAGGAAAATACGGAGGAACGGATACATCAGGCTAGCGAGGGCACGGCGGCCAGAAGGGTTTTAGTATAGGCGTTCTGGGGATCGTGGTAGATCGCTTCGGCGCTGGCGGACTCGACAATCTTCCCATGGTGCATGACGAGCACATGGTCGCTGATATGCTCGACCACGGCGAGATCGTGGGCAATGAAGAGATAGGCTATTCCGAATTGATCCTGCAGATCCTGCAATAAATTCACGATCTGGGCCTGCACGCTCACGTCCAGCGCGCTGACAGGTTCATCACAGACGATGAAGCGTGGTTCGACGGCGAGGGCCCGTGCGATGCCGATGCGCTGACGCTGACCGCCGCTGAACTCGTGTGGATAGCGGCGCATCATTTCTGGTTGAAGGCCGACGAGTCGGAGGAGTTCCGCGATGCGGTCGGAGCGATCGGAGCGGGTCATTTCGGGAAAGTGGATTTCCAAGGCCTCTCCAACGATTTCGGAGATGGTGAATCGGGGATTCAGGGAACCGAAGGGGTCCTGGAAAATCATCTGCATCTCACGACGCAGGGGCCGGAAATCCCGCTCGGGTAAAGGAAGAATGTCCCGTCCGTTAAACTTGACGCTTCCGGAGGTGGGGGTGATGAGTTTGAGAATCGTGCGACCGACCGTCGTTTTGCCGCTTCCACTCTCGCCCACGAGGCCAACGGTCTGTCCTGCTTGGATGGAAAACGAAACGTCATCCACGGCTCGGATGTCACCCACCTTGCGTCGGAATACGCCGCCTTGTACGGGGAACCATGTGCAAAGATTTTGAACCTCGAGCAAAGGCATGGACGAAGTTAGCATAAACTCTGCGGAAATGTCATCCGAGTTCATGCTGAGCGCAAATATTTATCCAACCCGCCGGATTGGGGGTTGGGCAGGTGCGGCCGAAGAGGTCTTATTTGACGAGACCTGCGGCTGCAAGGGTCTTGTAAGCCCCATTTTTCGAAAGCGTTTTGAATGCTCTCGCAGTGGCTTTCACTGTGACAAATTTTTTCAACTCAGGCACCCAGACGCGCTTGGTTTTGAGATTGGGCTGGAAGTAACGCGGCGTCACGGCTGTGACGTGCATGCCGATTCCGCCTTTTTTCTTGGCGAGACCGCGACGATGGATTTTTGAACCGCGAACGGGCTTGGCCCCTGTGATGCTGCACTTTCTAGACATAAGATGGAGGGCAGAGGTTAGTGGGAGATTTGGATACGTCAACACATTCCCAATATTTTTTTCCGGACAAAGAAAATGGGTTTCTTAAATGGCTTTGAAATATTTGACATAGCGTCGCTTCTGTATCTAATTTTCACGAGTCTGCGGGAAGGCTTGCCGCAAGATGCGGAGTAAGTCGCGTTCCGGGGGCGCAGTTTCACATATGCAATCTCTTCTCGATACACCAGTGTTGGTCCTCAACCGGCTGTGGCAGGCGGTAAACACGTGCAGTGCGCGTCGGGCTTTCACTCTCCTCTATCAAGGTCATGCCCAAGTGGTCGCTGCAGAGGCTGGGCAAGGCTTCATCACCCACGATTTCGCGAGTTGGCGGGATTTTTCCCGTAGCAATCCCGAAGATCAGATGGCGCAGACGATCTCGATGCAAATCCGGGTGCCTCGGATTATTGTTCTCCTGCTTTTTGAACGACTGCCGAAAAAAGAGGTGAAGTTCACCCGACACAATGTTTTCGAGCGTGACAAAAACACATGCCAATATTGCAACCGCGTGAAGCCTCGCGAGGAGCTGAATCTGGATCACGTTTTTCCAAGGGATCGAGGGGGACAGACAACTTGGGAAAATATCGTTTGCTCCTGTATCCCCTGCAATACGAAGAAGGGAAATCGTCTGCCGCACGAGGCGGGAATGCAGCTTGCCCGCAAGCCGAAGCGCCCGAAATGGCGACCCTTTGTAAATATTTCTTTTTCCACCCAACCGCATGAGAGTTGGAAACACTTCCTCGATATCGCCTATTGGAACGTGGAATTGAGCGATTGAAAAAATAATTAAAAAAACTCTTGCGTGAGACGAAAGTTCGTGAGAGTCTGAAATTGTTCTGGGGGGAACAGTAGGCCGTTGCAACATTCGTTGCGGCGGCCTACATCTTTTATAGGGTCTGTGGTTCGACCAATGTTTCCAGCGCTGTTTCAAATAAACGCGCCGCACGATGGATGCAGTCGCTCATATGAACTTCAACGCCGGCCTCACGCTCGAAGCAGGTGATTTCAACTCCCGTGAGTCCGCAGGGGGTGATGTGGGTGAAGGGGGCGAGGGATTCGCGGGTGACGTTGATGGCGAACCCATGCATGGAAACCCATTTTTTGATCCCCACACCCAAAGAAGCGAGTTTGCGCTGGCCGACCCAGACGCCAGTGAGTCCCTCGCGGCGCTGGGCTTGGATTCCATAGGTGGCGGAGAGGTCGATAAGGAAGCTCTCTAAAAAGCGAAGATAGAGGTGGAGGTCTCTTCCTCGTCGATTGAGATCGAGAATCGGATAGCCCGTGAGTTGTCCTGGGCCGTGGTAGGTCGCCTGTCCGCCGCGGTTGGTTTCAAAAACAGGGTGCGGCATTGCAGCACCAAGGCTGGTTTGATCACGGGTGCGGCCGATTGTATAAACGGGATCATGCTCGAGAAGGAGAAGAGTTTCCTCGCCGCGACCGGCAAGGAGATCTTCTAGCAGGCTGTTCTGAAGATCCAGTGCCGTGGCGTAGTCCATCCGGCCGGGGGTAAGAATTTTCATAGTCGTTGCACATGCCCGCCCTGCAAGGCAGAGGGTGGAGATTGAAAGTGGGTGAGACCGACGGCGATCGCATCAGCGGCATCGGGCGGGGGCGTCACAGTGAGGCCCAGCAACGTGCGGACCATGAAGGCGACTTGGGATTTTTGGGCGGCTCCGCGACCGACCACGGCCTGCTTGATGCGGCGTGGGGCATATTCGTAAATGGGTAGTCCGTGCTTGGCTCCAGCCAATAGAACCGCACCCCGCGCGGATCCGAGGGTGATCGCCGTCTGGAAACTTTGGACGTAGATCACGCTTTCGACGGCCATGGCTGTGGGTTGGAAGCGCACCATTTCATCGCAAAGGCGTGTGTGAATTTCCAAAAGGCATCCTGGAATGGAGAGCTTGGGGGCATTTTTGATCACATCAAAATGCAGGCAACGCACCTTGCCTGCCGACCGTTGCAGTACGGCATATCCGGTGCCGCGAAGCGATGGATCTACTGCTAAAAGAATCTCGTCGGAAGACATTGGCGCGAGAATAAACAAAAAATCCAACGAGGCAATGGCATCAACACACGCCGTCAGGGGATCGTGGCGACGTGACCGCACTTGCCGCGAAGTTGCCGACGGCGGCGGCATCATGAAGCGAAAACGCACGCTCAGGCGCAGGGACGCGGAGGAGGTTCTGCTCCAAGATTTGGCCGCCCTGCCAGACATGGGAGTTTTTGGAAAACGGTCCCACGAGCCTTGGGTCACTCCAGGTGTGAATCGAGAGGAGCGGGATGCCGAGTGCTGCGGCCAAGTGCATGGGGCCGCTATCCACGCTCACCAGATAACTTGCGCCACGCAGTAATCCGATCAATTCACTCAGGCTGGTTTTTCCTAAAAGATCAATCACACCTAGGCCAAAATCGGGAAGAGACTTTGGCGCGCCAGCGAGGACGATGGGCATCGTGGACTTTTCCCGAAACGCGTGGATGAAGGCCCCAATGCCTTCGGAGCTGAGGGATTTGCCTTCGCCACGGGAAAACGGATGGAGCACGATGTAGGACTCGTTTGTTGTTAGCCCAGCGGGGCGGAGTCCGCGAGGGATGGCCCAGTCCAAGGTCTCAGGCACAGGGATCCACAAAGCTGGCAGTACGCGAAGATAGCGATTCACCGCATGTTCGTCTTTCTTAACTGGAACCGAGCGGGAATAGAAAAAACCGGCGCCCTCGCGTGCATCACCAAGGCCGACGACGACTCGAGCGCCGCTGCAGGCAGCCATGAGTCCACTTCTAAGCAGGCATTGTAAATCCAGCACGGCATCGACACTTAGCGAACGCAATGAGCGATACCAACGCAGCGCGCGGATGGCGCCGCCAAGACCTCGGAAGCTCTGACGCGGAAACGGGTGGATTTTTGCAATGGCAGGATTCCCATCGAGCAACGCGCTCCAGCGCGGGTCAAGGATCCAAGTGATGCGGGTGAGTGGCCATGCGCGGTGAATGGCGGAGGCGACCGGTAGGGCGTGAATCACATCTCCCATCGATCCTGGTTTAATGAAAAGCAGAGAATCGGGCGGTTGAGGGTGTGCGGTTGGCACGGGAGAATCGGAGTTGGAAGCTATCTTCCGGTTACGAGGCGGGTGGCCAGTTTGGAAGGGAGGCCGGCTTCGATGATGCCTTTCTGAGCCGCGCTGATATCATACGGCACGCGCCGTAGTGTCACCTCATTGGTATCCGTGTCGAAAATGCAATAGGCGGAACGCGAATCGCCATCTCTCGATTGTCCCACGCTGCCGACATTAATGAGGTATTTGTTTTTTTTAAGGATCGAGAGGACATCGAGGGGTTCGGTGCGAACGCCTTCATCACGAACGTAGGCTTTCGGAGTGTGGGTGTGGCCAACAAAGCACAAGTTTGTGTGCTGGTAGCTGAAGCTCGCCGCCGCATCGAGTTGCGTCATGATGTAGGCCCAGTTCTGGGGCGTATCAAGGGTGGCGTGGACGATCGTGAAGTCTCGGACTTGGCGCTGCATGCGGAGGTTGCGCAGCCATTGGCGATCCTTTTCAGGAAGTTGCGCGCGCGTCCACTTGAGTGAGAGTTCGGCTAAGGTGTTGAGCCCTTCGATCGGGCCTTCTAAAGAAGCCAGTTCGTCGTGGTTGCCTTTCACGACCGGACAATCAAGTTCACGAATAATATCTAGGCATTCCTTCGGAAAGGCGTTGTAGCCCACGATATCGCCCATGCAGGCATGGTGGGTGCAAGACTGCTCTTGAGCATCAGCCAACACCGCCTGAAGGGCGTGTAGGTTGGCATGAATGTCTCCGAAAATGGCGAATCGCATGAAAGTTAGGATTTGTCCGACTGGGCTGGTGAATCTATTCGCTCCCTATGTGGGATATCCAGCCTCTTTTCCATATCTTGCAAAAGGTTGATGAGCGTGGGGAGGCGTTGTTTGTCGCCCTCAAGGTAGAGGCGCCGCAGATGGTCGTAGGCTTCGCGTTCGCGTCCGGGGCATTTTGCCATTTCATATCCCGCGAAGCGGGCGCAATAGGAAGGGGCATTAGGAATGGCTGAGGCTTTTAAAAAAGCGTCGGCGGCAGCGCAGTGGTCTTCAAATTTGTCGCGAAAAACAATGCCCAGCTGAACTCGGAGTTGGTAGGAGTCCGGATTATTGAGGATACCCCGCTCCAAGAAATCGCGGCCGAGACGGAAATACTCGCGCTGGGCGCGAATGCGCAGAGCCTCGCTCGGTTGCTTCTCATTTTGCATAGCGGCGACGGCGGCATTCCATGCCATATGCCAAGCTGACATATCCCAATAAAGGATGGAGCGGGGCTGAAGGGTTGTCACGGTGTCGAAGATGCCCGCCATCCGGCCCCACTCGGTATTTTCCCAAGCCGTGTGGGCTTGAATCCAGAGTATTGCTGCAAGAGGGGAGCGGAATCCGCTCAGGGCAGCCAGAAATCCAGCTTGGCCGATGCGCTCGCGGAGATCTAGGTTGAGTGCGGTTTTGCGCAAATGCGCGGCACGGGCATCGTTGTTCAAGCGCGATTGAATCGGCAGTATGGCGGCGCCGAAAAGGCAGACGAGCGCAAGAGCTAGGGGCTTGTGCCAGTTCATAGCTCCCGATCGGAAAAGACCAGTGCCGCCAGCGAGAAGTAGACAGATATGTAAAGTAATCCGAGCCCTATGGTGCCCGCAAAAACGGCCATCGGCACAGCGGCGCCAGCGATGATGTCATCGGTGAGATTGAAAGCCTGCAAGTCGGGGAAGAGGAGGGAGACGAGCGCCGCCAGCAATCGCGACCACCACTGGACATCCACTCCCGCAAGCCAGTATTCCCGCGCAGTGGACTGGAGGTGACCGATGAAATAGAGGGCGGTCGCCATGAGGATAGTGAATATCGACGAAGTCGCAAAGGTCGATAGGAAAAGGGTGAGCGAGGCCAGCAGGGCGGACTTCAAAAAAATCACCGCGATGCCGGGGATGAGGTTGATATGGAATGTCGCGTTGGTCACTTCCTTGACGGCTGCGGCGATTTCTTCGGCCGAGGCACCTTGGAGTTGGGCCCGCGTCTCAGCGAGGACCGTGGCTTCACGGATCCAGAGGACGGCGAGAAATACCGCGGACATCAAAAGAATCGATACGGCCAGTAAGCTGAAAATACCGCAGAGTTTGCCGAGCAGGTAGCTGAAGCGGGGCACCGGCTTGGCGAGGATGGTGTAGATCGTTCTGTCTTCCATATCCTTTGGAAGAAAGTTGGCCGTAGCCAGAATGGCGATGATCGAGCCGAAAACCGACATCGCTCCTAGCGAAATATCTTTCAGCATTTGGAATTGTTCCTGAAATGAGAATTTCGCCATGAAGGCGGAATTTCCGATTACCAAGAGGGCGAAAATCATGAGGAAATAAAAGACCTTCTGCCGCACGAGCTCGGTGAATGTGTTGCGAGCAATAGCGATGGTGACGCCCAGTAATTTCATGATCGGATCGAGTTGTGACGAATGGGGAACGAGGTGCCGACGTCCTTGCCCTTGAGGGCAGCTTCGATTTGCCCAGCCTTGCGGCCGTCGAGAATGTGGGCCGTAATGCCAGCGGAGGAGGCCTTGCGAACGGCCTCCAGCTTGGTTTTCATGCCGCCGACCGATTCCTCCCCCTTGTCGGAGCGCACAAGGCGGAAGGCCTTGGCGATATCCTGAACTTTTTTCACACGGTTTCCGTCCTCGTCTTGCAGTCCGTCCACGCTGGTGAGAATGATCAAATGGTCGGCTTGGGCGAGAACGGCAACTTCCGCGGAGAGGCGGTCGTTGTCACCGAAGCGCAACTCTTCCACGGCGACGGAATCATTTTCGTTGATGATGGGAATGACGCCGTGCTCGAGGAGGCAGTCGAGAGTGTTCCGGGCATTTTCGCGATGCATGAGGCTGTCGATGTCCCCATGAGTGAGGAGTAACTGCGCGACGCTGAGGTCGTGCTTGCGAAAGGAGGTGGCGTAGAGTCGCATCAGTTCGGGTTGTCCGGCGGCGGCGCAGGCCTGTTTCCCAGGAAGGTCGCTTGGGCGCTGCTTGAGGTGCATAATCCGAACGCCAGCAGCAATGGCGGCACTACTGACAAGAATGCAGGAGTAGCCCGCCGTTTGCAGCGCAGCGATCTCTGCCGAAATCCGTGTGAATTGCGAAGAGTCGAGGGATTTTCCGGCGGGTGTGGAAAGGACGCCAGTGCCGAGTTTAATAACAAGTCGCTTCATAATGGGGCAATCATTTGGAGAAATCCGCTTTCAAGTGCAAGCGACTCTTGAACCCCCGCTGAGAGCAGGCGTCGGGTTCGGTCGAGGGCGTCAAGTCGCTTGAGGAGTAATTTGGTGTCGTTGCTGGTCGCGAGACGTTGGATATTTGGCGGGCAATTCAAGTCTGGCAGGACGTGTTGTCGAAGGGCGCTGGCGAGGACTTCACTGATCGAGGTGAGGAGGCGTTGGCGCTCGCGGACGACCATGGACTCGCTTTGAGCTTTGATTTGATCCTCCCGTGTATCTTTCCACGATTTGTCCATGGAGTCGCGGTAGTGTTTGACCTGTTCTTTGAGCTCCCCCTCGAGTTCTCCAGTCACTTGTTCTCGAAGGACGCTCACTTGGCCTTGGAAAAACTTGGTGAAACGCAACGCAGCGCCAGCGTCGGGGCCCCCTTTTTGAAGAAGGGCGGCGACGAATGCCTCGACGACCTCATCGTTGTTGGTGTCCTGAACAACGCCGGCGGGTGATAGGAGGGGCACGGTGATGCAGCGGGACAGGATCGTGGTGAGCACGGCATCGCGCAGTGTGGTCGTGAGCAGAATGTGACAACCTTCGGGTGGTTCCTCTAGTGTCTTGAGGAAAGCATTCGCCGCCTGAGGTTGCATGCGGTCGGCATCGTGCAAGATCACCACCTTGTGAATGCCGAGGAGGGGCTTCATTTGCAGCGCGTGTTCGAGGGTGCGGATCTGATCGGCGACGATGCGTCGGGACTTTGATTCCGGAGCGACCTGATAAAGGTCGGCGTGGGATGTCGTTTCGGCGGGGTTGAAGCCGAGAATCATCCCGGCGAGTTCGGTGGCCAGCCAAGCTTTTCCGGATCCAGCAGGACCAGAGAGAAGATAAGCATGAGCGAGGCGACCGGATTTACGGGCATCGCTGAGGCGCTCAAATGCTCTTTCTTTTAATAGGGCCATGAATCCCAAATCTTCACCAATCGGGCCCCTGCCGTCGAATCATTTTCCCGACCAACTCAGCGAGAGGGAAACTGGCGCGGTGGGGGTATGATGACGGGCGGTCCCCAGCAGGCCCAGTCATTCCACTGGTGTGCGGCATTCATATTCAAATGGGCCGCTTGGACGTTGGCATTTGCGATTTGTTGCTGCAAACGGAATTGCTGGTATTTCGCGTAGGAATCCTGATTTCCCGAGTAGAGGATATTTTGTTCCAGATTGGAATAGGCATAGCGGACCTCGTCGCCGTTCAAATTCCGCACAATAGTATAGGGGGCGAGGGCAGCCAAGGACCTTTGGCGCTCGGGTGTGTTCGCTGGGATGATTTCAAAGCCTGCTGCCGAAAGCAGGTTTTCCGTGTTTTCCCGCCGTGCCAGCTCCATGGATGCGCAACCGCCAAGCGATAATGCCAACAGGATGGAAAAAACAAGCGCACGCATGAAAAGAAGCTCGTCGCAAATCCTTCCACGCGAAAGTAAAAAAATCCAGCGCCCGCGAAATAGGCGATTTTTTAATGCCCTTTTGTGGCGGGCGATCGACCTTGTTTGGCGGCCTCGGCGGGATTTTCTGATGATCCGCCGGCGGCATTCGCCAGAGCGGCATCCTCGGGGGGAAGGAAGGGCTGAAAGCGCGATTTGTCGATCGCCTTCATGTAGGCTTCGTTGGGTGAGACGACCCCCGCGAGAAGTTGTTCCCAAATGGCATCGTCCATAAATTGCATGCCTTGGCTTTTCCCGCCAACGATGGCGTCCTGCAACTTCTGGGTCGCGCCTTCACGTATGATCGCGGAGACGGCGCCGTTGACCATGAGGATCTCATTCACGGCGACGCGTCCGCTGCCGTCTTGTCGCTTCATGAGAATTTGGGCGATGACGCCGCGAAGCGAGGCCGCGAGCATGGTTCTGACTTGGGATTGCTGGTCGCTGGGAAAAACATCGATCATACGATCCACCGTCTTTCGCGCATTATTCGTGTGGAGTGTTCCAAATACCAAGAGCCCTGTTTCTGCGGCCGTGAGGGCGAGGGCGATGGTCTCCAGATCACGCATCTCGCCGACCAGAACGATGTCGGCATCTTCGCGGAGGGCGGCTTTGAGTCCGGTGGGAAACGAGTTCGCGTGCTCGGGCACCTCGCGCTGGGTGATAATGGATTTTTTGTTCCGATGCACAAACTCGATCGGTTCCTCGATCGTGACGATGTGACGGGAAAAGTTCGTGTTAATGTAATCGATGAGCGCAGCGAGAGTCGTGCTTTTGCCGGAGCCGGTGGGGCCCGTCACGAGAACAATGCCGCCCCGCATGTGGCCGAACGTTTTGATGACTTCGGGCACCTTCAAATCCTCGAGGGTCTTGATTTTTGTGGGAATGATACGGAAAACCGCGCCGTATCCTTGGGTCTGCTTGAGGTAGTTGCAGCGGAAACGATTTTCCTCATTCATTTCGTAGGCAAAATCCAGATCACCATGCTCCTCGTACCTCTGCCAGCGCTCGGGCGTGCAGATTTCGCTCAGCATGTAGCTCATCTCCTCGTAGGTGAGTGGTTCCTCGCGAATGGACACGATCTCTCCGTGACGGCGGACTTTGGGAGGTTGACCCTGACTGAGGTGGAGGTCGGAGGCGCCGCTATCCACGAGAACCTGAAAAAACTGGTCGATATAAGGCATATTATTGGTGTCCGGTGATTTTCATCATGGTCATCTTGTCTTCTGCTCGGTAGACGGCCTCCTCGGCAGTGATCGTGCCAGCGAGGAAAAGTTCCTGCAGGGAATCGTCCATCAATTTCATGCCGAGTTTTTTTCCGGTCTGAATAATTCCCGGGAGCATGAATGTCTTCGCCTCGCGAATCACGTTTCCGACAGCGGGCGTATTCGTGAGGATCTCGATGGCGAGGGCTCGACCGGATCCATCGGCGCGGGGAATGAGTTGTTGAGAAACAATGCCGCGAAGGGACTCGCTGACCATGATGCGGATCTGGTCGCGCTGATCGGTGGGGAAGACATCCAGGAGTCGGTCGAGCGTACGAGCGGCATTGCTCGTGTGGAGCGTTCCTAGCACAAGGTGACCGGTTTCCGAGGCTGTGATAGCCAACGAAATCGTCTCCAAATCGCGCATTTCGCCGACCATGATGACGTCCGGATCTTCACGGAGAGCGCCGCGCAGGGCATTGGCGAAGGATTTGGTGTGAGTGTGAACCTCGCGCTGGGTGACATGGCAACCACGGGAGGGGATGATGTATTCGATCGGATCTTCGAGAGTGATGATGTGGTCCTGGCGGTTGCGATTGATCTCATCGACCAAGGCCGCGAGGGTGGTGCTCTTTCCGCTGCCGACCGAACCGGTCACAAGCACGAGACCATTGTGAAACTGGGTGAGCAGCTTGAGCTGCTCCGGCAAACCGAGCTCATCCATGCTACGAACGGTGTCGGAGATGATTCGGAAAACGATGTTGCAGCCCGTGCGCTGACGGACGACGCTCGCCCGGAATCGGCCAATACTCGTCGCGTAGGCGAAATCGACATCGCCGCGAGTCGCGAGTTGCTGGAGTTGCTCGGGAGTGAGAAAACCTGCGGCGAGTTGCTCGGTTTGCGCTGGATGGAGTGGCTCCGCCTGCAGCCAAATCGGCTCCAAAAGTCCGTAGCGTCGCCAGATCGGCGGCGAGTTGACGCTCAGATGGATATCGGAAGCTCCCGACTCCTTTCCAACGGTAAGGTAGTGGTCAACGTGAGTCAGATGGGCGGCATCGGGCGGAGCGGAATCCATGGGCAGGAAATGAAATGAAACCAACTCATACAAGTTTCTGCACAGGGAGGCTATGTTTTATCTGAGGAAACCGAATTTTTGCGGCTTTCCAACTGACCCTCGGAACGGGCATGGTTGCGGGATGATTCGATTTACGTCATTTATCTCGTCAGGGAGGCAGGGGAACTAATGCCAGCATTGCCGGGATTCCGGGATTTTTATCCTGAAGAGTGCGCTCGCAGGAACTATGTGGTCGCCGCATGGCGTAAGGTCGCGACGAGATATGGATTCGTTGAGTTTGACGGACCCACCCTCGAAAGTACCGAGCTTTATCGCAAGAAAAACGAAGAAGGAGCGGAGATTCTCGATCAACTCTACAGCTTTCGCGACCGGGGAGACCGTGAGGTCGCGTTGAGGCCGGAAATGACTCCTACCCTTGCGCGAATGGTCGCCGCGCGCGAAAGAAACTACCGCAAGCCGATGAAGTGGTTTTGCGTTTCGAATTTTTTCCGTCACGAACGCCAACAAAAAGGGCGTCTTCGCGAGTTCCTACAATTCAACGCCGACATCATTGGTGACGCGACTCCCCAAGCCGATGCCGAAACGCTGGCCCTCGCCATTGATCTCATGCGGGCCTTTGGATTTTCGGCCGAAGACTTTGTCGTTCGCCTCAGCGACCGCAATGCGTGGATGGATTTTCTGGCTGCTCAAGGCTGCAACGAAGCCCAATCCCGCCTCGCTCTGGCCTGCGCGGACAAGCTTGAGCGGGAACCTGCTGAGAGTTTGAATGCGAAACTCGCGCCCACCGGATTGACGGTGGATGCCCTCAAGTCCTTCATCGCCGCTGGAAGCCCTTCCGCTTTCGAGCCAGTCCTCGCCGCGCTGGCCGCACGCGGACTCTCGGATTTCGTGCAACCGGATCTCTCGATTGTGCGGGGTTTGGCCTACTACACCGGGGTTGTTTTTGAAGTTTTTGATCGCTCGAAAAACCTGCGGGCTCTCGCTGGAGGCGGGCGCTATGACGGGCTTATTGCGGGTCTCAGCGACGGAGCGAGCGACCTGCCGGCGATCGGATTCGGCATGGGCGATGTGGTGCTCGGTCACCTCATTGATGAAACTCCCGCCGCATCCGCGCTTCTCCAAGCTGCGACCACGCCCGCTTGCGAGATTTACGTTGTGATCGCGGACGAGGCCCGACGCAATGAGGCGCTTGGCATCGTTCAATCTGCGCGCGACCTTGGATTCGCGACCGATTTTTCCCTCAAGCCGGCCAAGGTGGGTCGCCAATTCCAAGATGCCGAATTGCTCGGCGCCCGCCAAGCCATCGTCGTTGGCCAAGAATGGCCGCTCGTGAAACTCAAAAACCTCTCCACTCGGCAAGAGGAAGCTATCGACAATAGTATGCTTGCCCGTTGCCTGAAAAAAACCGAACAATCCTGACCCACTCGATTTCCATGACCTATCGCACTCACCATTGCAATGCCCTCCGCGCGGACCACGCCGGCAACGAAGTCACCCTCTGCGGTTGGGTCGCCTCCCGCCGCGACCACGGCGGACTCATCTTCATCGACCTTCGCGACCGTGAGGGCATTACGCAGGTTGTTTTCCGTCCTGAGGAAAATCCCGAGGCCGCCAAGCGTTCTCACGAACTCCGTAGTGAGGACGTGATCCGCGTCACTGGTAAAGTCTCTCCCCGCCTGGCCGGAACCGAGAACCCTCGCCTCGAAACGGGCTCGATCGAAATCGTCGCCTCCGCGCTCGACATCCTGAATGCCGCTGAGGTTCTGCCCTTCCAGCTTGACGACAAGGTTTCCAACGAAGACCTCCGTCTCACCTACCGCTATCTCGACCTCCGTCGTGAGCAAATGGGACGCAACCTGCGCCTTCGTCACCGCGTCACAAAAACGATGCGCGACGTAATGGATTCCGAGGGCTTCCTCGAAATCGAAACTCCGATCCTCTCCAAAAGCACACCCGAAGGTGCCCGCGACTTCCTCGTTCCCTCGCGCCTCACGCCTGGTTCGTTCTACGCCCTCCCTCAGGCCCCGCAGCAATACAAGCAACTCCTCATGGTCGCTGGCGTTGAAAAGTATTTCCAAATCGCCCGCTGCTTCCGCGACGAAGACCTGCGCGCCGACCGTCAACCGGAGTTCACCCAACTCGACGTCGAAGCTTCCTTTATCACACAGGACGACATCCTCGCCCTGATGGAAAAAGTCCTATCTGCCGTCTTCCGTGAGGCTAAAGGAATCGACATCCCAACACCCTTCCCCCGCCTCACCTACAAGGACGCGATGAACCGTTACGGCAGCGATAAGCCCGACACGCGCTTCGGTATGGAGATCACCGACCTTGGCGACATCTTTGGCGAAAGCCAATTCAAGGTCTTCCGTGGTGCCCTCGACGGCGGAGGGGTCGTGAAGGCGATCAACGCCACGGGCCTCGCTTGTATCACGACCGGTCAAATCGAAAACCTCACCGAACTCGCCAAACAAGCCGGAGCGAAAGGTCTCGCCTTCATCAAAGTCGAAAATGGCGAATGGAAATCCCCGATCGTCAAATTCTTCACCGATGCCGAGAAAGCCGCTCTCACTGAGCGTCTCTCTATCAAAGAAGGCGACCTGATTTTGTTCGGTGCCGACAAATGGGAAACGGCTTGCGAGACCCTTGGTCGCGTCCGACTACGCGTTGCCGAAATGCTCGGAACACTCAAAGGTTCTACCGCACTCAACTTCCTTTGGGTCGTTGATTTTCCTCTCTTGGCTTGGAACGAGGAAGAGCAAAAGTGGAACGCCGTGCATCACCCGTTCACGCGTCCCTGCGCGGATGACGCCCCCCTTCTCGAGTCCGGCGAATACGGCAAGATCCGCGCGGTGGCTTACGATGTCGTTCTCAACGGCGTTGAAATCGGCGGCGGCAGCCTCCGAATTCACGAATCCGACCTGCAATCAAAAATGTTCAGCGTCCTTGGCGTCAACGAGGAGAAACAACAACTCCTCTTTGGTCATATCCTGAAGGCCTTCAAATTCGGCGCCCCACCGCATGGAGGCATTGCCCTCGGCCTCGACCGCCTTGTCATGCTCATCGCTGGCGAAGACAGTATCCGAGACGTCATCGCCTTCCCGAAAAACAACCGAGGCGTCGAAATGATGACCCAATCCCCCGCCGAAGCCGACCTCAAGCAACTCCGCGAGCTTTATATCCAAAGTACGGTTAAGAAGGGGTGATTCATTTCATCCCCGAGATTCCCGCTGTTAACGAGAAATAAAATTTGATTTCAGGATCGATCGGGATACCGTCCTACGTATGGAAACGGTAACGATCTCTCCTAAATTTCAAATTGTTATACCTCAGCGCATAAGGGAGTCAATGGGGCTCCGTTCTGGTGAAAAAGCCCGCATGCTGTCTTTTCGTAATCGGATCGAGGTTATCCCTGTTCGTGATATTCGATCACTGCGAGGTTATTTGAAGGGGATCGATACGGCATTCGTTCGTGATGGTGACCGTGTATGAATGTGGTAGATTCATCAGCGTGGCTCGCTTATTTCGCTGACGAACCGACGGCCGATTTTTTTGCAGAAGCCATCGAGGATGCGGAATTGTTAGTTGTTCCTTCAGTGTGCATTTACGAGGTTTTCAAGGTTATTCTCCGCGAAAAAGGGGAGGACGATGCGTTTCTCGCCATCGCCGCCATGCAGCAGGGCAAGGTGGTTGATTTGGATGCAGATCTTGCTATTGAGGCTGCGGCTGTTGGCCATGAGGAGAAATTGGCTTTGGCTGATTCCATTATTTATACGATTTGCGAAAAGTTTAATGCCACTCTTTGGACACAAGATGAGCACTTTTCTCGGATGCCTCGCGTTCAATACACGGGAAAAAAGAAAAGCGGACACTAATCTACACCCTCGCAATGAGATTGGAATCGCTGGATGCCATGACAGGTTAAATCCATAATCAAACAGTAGCTCTGGTTGTTGACCTTAGATGCAGTATCTTCATTTGCAGGCTATCACTTAAGTCTATGAAAAAACTCTTATCCCTCCTCATTCTTGCTTCACCGGCGTTTGCGGTCGAGCCAGCCATTACCATTTATAATCAAGGCTTCGCGGTCGTTCGCGATTCTCTGCCCATCGACCTCAAAGCTGGTCTTAACCCAATCACCTTCACTGGAGCGACGGCCAAGCTCGAGCCGGATTCCGTGATTCTGCGTGATGTCGCGGGCAAGGTTCAGTTGCAAATCCTCGAGCAATCGTATCGCAACGATCCTGTCTCGGAGCCGATGCTTCTTTCCTTCTTTGAAGGGCAATCCCTCGACTTCATTCGACGGGAGGCGAACAAGCCGGACCAAACTATTTCTGCTAAAATCATCCGCAGCGGCTATGTCCCTGGGGGAGCTCCCGTTGAGCCCATCGTGGAAATTGACGGCAAGCTCCAATTTTCGCTGCCGGGTCAGCCCATCTTCCCTTCTTTGGGAGAAGAAAACATCCTCAAGCCAGCCCTCGCTTGGCAAATAAACGCCACCGCCGCTGCCAAAATCAACGCGGAGGTCGCCTATGTCACCAAAGGGTTTTCGTGGCAAGCCAGCTACAATCTCGTTACGCCGGAAAAAGGCGATCTCGTGGATATTGTCGGCTGGATTACCATGCAGAATGATAGCGGATCGAACTTCCAAAATGCCAAGATCAAACTCATGGCTGGCGACGTCAATAAAGTGCAAGCCCCGCATTCGTCCATGGCCAAAAGAGGTTTTCCCATGATCGCAGAAATGGCCATGGACGCACCGCCGGTCGTTTCTGAAAAAGCCTTCGACGAATTCCACCTCTATACCTTGTCCAACCAAGTCACGCTTCGTGATAAGGAAACCAAGCAAGTCGAGTTCATTCGAGCTACTGGCGTCAAAGCCGATCGGCTTTATATTTACGATGGGGCGGTTCTCAGTGGTTGGCGGGTGGGAATGAGTGTCGGTGCCGATACAGGCTACGGCACGACTTCTAACAAAAAGGTGAATGTCTATCGGGAATTCAAAAACTCCGAGCCCAATCAGCTAGGGATTCCTCTTCCGAAAGGGCGCATCCGGTTTTACGCCCAAGACGATGACCGGCAACTCGAGTTTGTTGGCGAGAATAACATCGAGCACACTCCCAAAGACGAACTCGTTCGTGTCTTCATTGGCGATAGCTTCGATCTCGTTGGCGAACGTAAGCAGACGGACTTCAAGCTCGATGAAGCCAACCATGTGCTTGAAGAGTCGTTCAAAATCACGCTCCGCAATCGCAAAAAAGAAGCGGTCGAAATCCGCGTGGTTGAACACCTCTTCCGTTGGGCGAACTGGTCGATCGTGGAGAAAAGCCAAGAGTTCCAAAAAACCGATGCGCAATCCATCGAGTTCCGAGTTCCACTCAAGCCAGATGAAGAAAAGGTGGTGACTTACAAGGTCCGCTACACTTGGTGAGGGGGCGACCCCGTTTTTTGGGTCTAGTTCCAGCGAAGCAGCGGTTAATTTCCCAGTGCCATAGTCTCGACAGGGAGGACTGGACGAGTGGTGGGCTTGACGGAAATGGATCGTGTTTCGCCATCGCGAAGGATGCGCACTTCGACGAGATCGCCGGCGGTGAGAAAGTAAGCGGCATCTAGGACGTCTTCACTGCGGGTCACGGGAATGCCATCGATACTTAAAATCACATCGCCGGGTTTGAGTCCACTTTGGGCGGCGGGCGTTCCTGGGCCGAGAGTGTGGATTTGGGCGGTTGAGCCAGCGTGGGCAGCATCAGCATCCTCCACCTCGCCTCCAACCCAGCCAGGGCGCAATTCGCCGAAGCGAGAGATATCGTGCCTGGTTTTTTCCGCAGCACGGATCGGCAGGATGTGGCAAGCGGTGCCATCTCCGATGCGGGCCATCAGGATGCCGATGACCTCGCCGGCAAGGTTCAGTACGGGCGCGCCGCCCTCGCCACGCTGGACGGCCATGTTCGCCCTGAAGTGAGATGTGGAAAAGTATTTTCCCAGATGTTGGCGCTCACGGGCGGCGATCATGCCTAAATGCGAGCTCACCTCATAATCTTCGGGAAATCCAATCAGGATCACGGGAGTGGCGTTGGTGATTTGATCGGAGTCCCCGATCGGAATGAAGGGGCTCGCGCAATCGACTTTCAAGATAGCGACCCCATTGCGCTCATCGATCGTGATGACTTGGGCGGGAGTCATGCGTCCACCGAAACTCACCTTCACGTCTTCGGCGCTCATGACAGTGCCCGCATGGGTGTAGATGAGTCCTGAGGGATCGATAAAAAATCCACTCCCCACACGAACCCCAAGTTCATCGGTGGCGTAAACGCGGACGACAGATCGACGGTTTTGCTCAAAAATCCGACCCAATTCGGAGCAGAGACTTTGGGCGGTGGATTGATCTGCGGCGCCAAGCGAGAGGGGAAAGAGGGGAGCGAGAAGTGCCAGCGCCCAAAAGGAATGACAAAACCAATTCACTTTATTTTGTTAAAAACTACGAGCCGATGCGTAGCCGGTCGGTCTCGTCGGGAGGACGTATTGAAGCGAGGAAACGCGTTTTTTTGGAGCGGTGAAGGCGCTTGGGGCAGAGTCAAGGCGGGTCTGTGCGGCCGAAGAGAGGTTCCAAGTGGCAGGCGTGGGTTTGGCTTCTTGGTTCGACCAGTTCAAGGTCACGCCGGTGGCGATCATGGCGGCGGCAAAGGAGGAGGCGGTGACGAGCCTCATCGACGGGAGCGGCGAGAAAAGAGACGAAAACCGGTCCCATGCGATATTCCAAAATGGTCTATGAATGACCTCGGCTCGCTGGCGGAGTTGGAACTCGGCGAGAAAATCCTCGAAGTAATCTGGGCGTGGTTGCTCATAGCGTTTCAGACGGAGCAACTTGGAAATACTTTCTTCGGGATCCATAAAAGGAGATCAGTGTTTCATAAACTCTTGGAGGTGATTTTGCAACTGTCGGTGTGCATAAAAGAGACGTGATCGCACGGTGCCTTCCGAAATTTTTAGTATCTTTGCGATTTCTGCGTGTGGCATTCCCTGAATATCAAACATCGTTACGACAGCTCTATGTTCATGTGACAACTTGAGCATGGATTCGTTCAATTTCTTTTGGAGTTCGACCAGATTGGCATCCTGGCTGGGATCGCCATGGCTGGTGGCTTTGATGAAGTCGGGGTCGCTCAGGATTCCACTATCGACATCATCCAGGCTCATGGTTTTCCGACGATTCCGTTTTTTCAGGAAATTGATGGTCATGTTCACCGCGATGGTATGCATCCAAGTGTAAAACGCAGATTTCCCTTGGAAGCCTTTGATCGATCGGTAGGCCTTGGCGAAGATATCCTGAAGCAGGTCGTTGGTATCCTCGTGACTCGCCGTCATATTGTAGACCAAGCCGTAAAGCCGTGGACTGAACCGCACCACCAACTCGTCAAAAGCCCGAGCATCCCCCGCTTGTGTGCGGGAGACCAACTCACTATCGGGCGTTTCCGGAGTGTCCATGCGTGAGTCGATCTGGTTATCAAAAAGGAAAGCGCTTGCGGAGAAAAATCGGACGACTCGCAGCGGGGTGATATCCCCAGTCCGGTTTCCACCCCCGCATAAAGTGGCTCGAAGGTTTTATTGGAAGAGTGGACGGAAGCGGCTAAAGGGGGTAAAATCAAGCAATCACTTCACCATGCCGATCTACGAATTTCACTCTCCTGATACGAATAAGATCTATTCGTTTTTCGCTCGCAGTCTTTCCTATGCGGATAAGGTTCCGAAGTGCCCGGATGACCCCGTTGCGAGAATGGAGCGGATCGTATCCAAGTTCGCTTTCACTGGGCGCGCTCAGGAAAAATCGGAATCGCCCGATGAGGCGGATCCCCGAATGGAAAAAATGATGGCCGAAATGGAGCGTGAAATGTCCGGCATGGATGAAATCAACCCAGATCCCAAGGCGCTCGGGCGCATGATGCGAAAAATGACCGAGGCCACTGGCCAAGCCATGCCTGAAGGGATGGATCAAATGATCCGGCGCTTGGAGGCGGGGGAAGATCCCGAGAAACTCGAGGAGGAATTCGGCGATGCTTTTGAGGGGATGGATATGCCGGAGGGCGAAGCGGGGGGCGCTCCCTCGACGGGTTCGCGGGTGCGTCCAGCCCGCACGGAAAGAGATCCGGCGCTTTACGAATTCGCTGATTATCTCTGATCTGCGACCGCTGGGGGGGTGGGGGAGAGGTTTTCCAGAAAGGCGGCGGCCTCGCTTCGGATGAGATTTTTTTCGGATTCCGTCCGTTTATTCCAAGAGCTCACCATCATGCTTGTGCGAGGATTCGAGGCGAAGCGCTTGCCGTGGCGGTCGTAGAAATCCCAGTAGAGAAGATTGTAGGGACATGCGCCTGGGCCGGTTTTTTTCTTGGGATCGAATTGGCAACCGCTGCAGTAGTTGCTCATCTTCGAAATGTAGGCGGCCGAGGCCGCGTAGGGCTTGGTGGCCATGAATCCCCCATCCGCATGGAGCGCCATGCCGAGCACGTTCGCCGCCATGACCCACTCATGCGCGTCGATATACATTTCCAAAAACCAGTCATGAGACTGCCTTGGATCGATGCCGGCGAGGAGCAGGAAGTTTCCGAGTATCATTAGCCTCTGGATGTGGTGATTGTAGGACGTGTCGATGGCTTCCGAGATGGAGCGGCTTAGGCATTGCATGTCCGTCTTCGCCGTGTAGAAAAAATCGGGTAGGGGGCGGGTCGCGTGGAGTGCGTTGCTGGAGAGGTAGTCTGGCATCTTGAGCCAATAGACGCCGTTCACAAATTCCCGCCAACCCAAGATCTGACGAATGAATCCCTCAACGGCGGCCAGCGGGGCGACACCATCGCGATAGGCTTTTTCGGCGGCTTCGATGCATTCCATCGGATTCAAAAGCCCCAAATTCAGCGGTCCAGAAATGAGGCTGTGGAACATCGTGGGTGAATCTTGCAGCATCAAATCTTGAAAATCCCCAAAGCGGGGGAGTCTTTCCCGAATGAATGAAGCGAGACTCTCCAGCGCCTCGGCGCGAGTCACTGGCAACCAGCAGTCTCCCGCACGCCCAATGCCATTGGGGAAAAAATGCTCCACGTCGGAGATGGCTTTTTGCGTGATTTCGTCGTGCACACGATTCTTCGTTGCGGACACGCCTGGGCGAGGAGCCCCTTCTTTCTTCCAGTCGGAGATGGTCTTGCGATTTTCTGCATCGAAATTCCAGGCTCCGCCTTCTGGTTCCCCATCATGGTCCAGAAGAACTCCCAGCTTCTGGCGGTAAGTGCGATAGTGCTGCTCCATGAGCAACCGCTTCTTACCCTGCGCAGAACGGAGAAATTCCGCGCGCGGCACCACAAAATGGCAGGTGGGCGAGATTTCGAGCGGGATTTTGCTTTCACGGGCGATCTGCTCGACGAGGACTTGCTCGCTGAAGTTGTTTGGCTCCATCACGACCAGTGAGGAGGTCTGAAATCGCGCAAAATGGCTGTGAGCCGCCGAAGCCAAATCGGCGCTTTCACCGAGGGAGTGGTAGTCGATCGTCCACCCTTTCTCTCGCAACTCCTCGGCAAAGTGTCGCATGGCGGAAATCTGAAATGACCGCTTGATTTTGTGATGCCGCGATGCGGGATCAGAAGATTCCACCATCAGCAGCACGTCCAGATCCTTTTCGCCCGCGCGCAGGGCGGAGTTCCAATGCGAAAGTTGATCGCCAAGAATGAGAAGTGTTTTTCCAGCCATGAGATATCGGGGCAATAAAAAACCCTTCCGGTCGAAACCGGAAGGGTTTTTTTGTTGAGTCTGTCGTTTCTAAGCGATCTTAGAACGAGAAGGTGACTTTAGCACCACCAAAAGTTGTGAATTGGCGGGTGTCGCTGCCAACTGCATTGTTGATCTCTTGGAAAGCAATGCTCTGAGCAATGTAAGCGGAAACCGTGATCGTGTTGTTGATCTTGAAAGGGGCCGCTACACCGTATTCCACATTATTGGAACCGTTGAACTCTTCATTGTCTTCCCAATTTTGGCGGAAGTTGATGCCATAAGCAACATAGGGGTTAAGCGAGAGTCGATCGGTAATCGCTACGCTGCCATCAAGGCGGAGGCTGAGGTAGCTGGCTGCTGAGCTCATCAAGCCATGGTTTTCAGCAAAATCTTCACCATTATCTGGACCAATGTTATAGAAGTAGGTTACCGAAGGAGTGAGCTTTATGAATCCAAGGTCAAGGTTGTAAGCAACCGAGGCATTGAGTTCATTCGCAAAAAGATCTTCGGATCCGGCAGCCATAACATCATAAAATGTATAACCGAGACCCAAAGTGAGTGCATCGATTGTGTGGGCATAATTCAGTGCAAGATCAAACTCTTTGTAAGCGTTTGTTGATGCAAGGCCATAACCCATCCAAGGGCTCAACGTAATTGAATCGTTGGGAGTGAGATTGTAGGTGAAGCTGGCGGCTGTCCACTGGATGCCGTTGTCCCATTCATTGCCATTTTCTCCACCTTTTGCATGATTAGTTGTATCGCGAAGCACGTTTGCGCCGCGGAACATGTAGGCACTATCCCAGCCAGTGCTGAGGGAAGCGGACCAAGCTGGTTTGGCTTCTTCTTGGACGACGACGGTCTCTTTGAAGGATTTGGCGCCGGCGAAGACCGGTGTGATTGCGAGAGCTGCGAGGCTCGATATGGCAACGATTTTTGTCAGTTTCATATTTAGGTTATGTATGTTTTTGTTTTGTTTGTTTTGCTGACCCAAACCCCTTTTTTAAGGTGGATTTGGTTATTATTATTTCCGCGCAACTTTTAGAGAAGCACAGGGGTCTAATAGCACTATCCGTGCCATGACTTATCAGAGTGCTTAAACTTGTCAAAACTTTTTTTCGGATTTTTTTTGAACAAAAAAGAACAGCGACTGTCTCGAATTGAGCGATGGGCTCACTGGCGAGGGAGCGGGCGGCGATCAAGCCTCAATGATGTTGATATCCTCGGGCTGAATGCTGGCAAAGGTGGACTCGCCCTCATGGAAGTCGAGTTCGGTCTGGCCGTGATTGGCGAGAAGGGCGCGGAGTTCGAGGCCGCCCTGGGTCACGAGAGTGAGATCATCGACAGCGCCCTTGAAGACTTCCATGGCGATGCGGGTGGGGAACGAATTCATGATGCCGGAGTCCGCGCGGTGAAGTCGGATTTTTTCGGGTCGGAGAGACAGGAGAATTTTTGTGCCAATCGGGGTGGGGGAGATTGGGATGCGTAGGGTGAGTCCGCCCTCGAGGCGGCAGAGGGTGTGGGTGGCATCCGCGCCAATGACTTCGGCGTTGATGAGATTTGTTTCGCCGATGAAGGAGGCGACGAATCGGGTGGAGGGTTGGTAATAGATCTCGTGAACGCTGCCGATCTGCTCGACGCGACCTTCATTGATCACGGCCACGCGGTCGCTCATGGTGAGGGCTTCCTCTTGATCGTGGGTAACAAAGATGAAGGTGATGCCGAGTTTTTTCTGCAGTAGCTTGAGCTCGATGCGCATTTGGGCGCGAAGTTTGGCATCGAGGGCGCTGAGGGGTTCGTCGAGGAGGAGGACCTTTGGCTCGCAAATGATGGCTCTGGCGAGCGCGACTCGCTGACGCTGACCGCCGGACATCTGGGCGGGCTTGCGATCGACAAAGGCTTCTAGTGAGGTCATCTGTATCACGCGGTCGACGCGGTTTTTGATTTCAGGGGCGGAAACCCGTTTCATCCGGAGACCGAAGGCGATGTTCTCGTAGATGGTGAGGTGGGGGAAAAGGGCGTAGCTTTGAAAGACCTGATTCACATCCCTGCGGTAGGGGGGATCCCAAGTCACATCGCGTCCATCGATCAAGATCTGGCCGGAAGAGGGAGCGTCAAATCCACTGATAAGTCGAAGGCAGGTCGTCTTGCCGCAACCGGAGGGGCCAAGAAAGGTCATGAACTCGCCGGCCTTGATCTCGAGGTTGGTGCACTGGAGGGCTTCGAAGGCGCCGAAGCGTTTGGTGATTTGACGGAGCTCAACCATCGGTGTTCGCTACCCTATATTCCGGTTGAGGTGGATTCCATGAATTTGTGGGGTCATTTTACTGGGTTTGTTCAAAAATGGCCCGCCAGTGGGCAAGGCGTTCCTTGATTCGTTTTTCGAGGCCATTTTCTGTGGGCTCGTAATAGCGTCGGCCTTCGGGAAGGTAGGCTTGGGGGACATAGGATCCCTCGAAGTCGTGACTATAGAGATAGCCTTTTCCGTGGCCTAGGCGTTCGGAGCCTTTGTAGTGTCCATCGCGGAGATGGGTGGGAACAGCGAGGGTGCGGCCATCGCGGATCTCCTGTGAGGCCTTGCCGATGGCGACCGTGCAACTGTTGCTCTTGGGGGCCGTGGCCAGATAAACGGTAGCGTGGGCGAGGAGGAGGTTGGCTTCGGGGAGGCCGATGAACTCCACGGCCTGAGCGGCGGCTTGGGCAACAAGAAGGGCATTGGAATCCGCCATGCCTATGTCCTCGCTGGCGCAAATAACCAAGCGTCGGGTGATAAAGCGCACTTCCTCGCCGACATGGAGCATTTTTGCGAGCCAGTAAATAGCGGCGTCCGGATCGCTGCCCCGGATGCTTTTGATAAACGCACTGATCGTGTCGTAGTGACCATCGCCTGTACCATCATAGACGACGGCTTTTTTTTGAATGCTCTCCTGAGCGGCGGCAAGGTCGATGCGGGTGAGGCCGTCTGGATCGGTCGGCGAGGTGAGCGCGGCGATTTCGAGAGCGTTCAGGCATTTTCTGGCGTCTCCATCACTGAGTTTCGCAAGGAATGCGGCGGCGTCAGGGTCAATAACGATGCGGCGAGATCCGAGTCCACGATCCGCATCCCGTAGGGCCCGGTCGATGAGATGAACGAGAGCTTTTTCCGGCAGTGGCTTGAGCTCAAAAATCTGTGAGCGGGAGAGAAGCGCGCTATTGATGCTGAAAAAGGGATTCTGCGTTGTGGCGCCGATGAGTCGCAGGGTGCCACTCTCGACCTCGGGCAGGAGCACGTCCTGCTGGGCTTTATTGAAGCGATGAATCTCATCCACAAAGAGGATCGTTTTCTCGCCGGAATGGGAGCGTCTGGCATTCGCTGAGGCCACGATGCGGCGGATATCGGCCACGTTGCTTTCGACTCCGCTGAGGCGTTCGAAGCGGGACTTGGTCGCGCCGGCGATCACTTGAGCCAGCGTGGTTTTTCCCGTTCCGGGTGGGCCGTAGAGAAGAAGGGAAGAAATGCGGTCTGCTTCGATCGCGCGGCGGAGCATCTTCCCAGGGCCAAGAATGTGATCCTGCCCACAATACTCCTCGAGGGTGCGCGGACGCATTCGCGTGGCAAGGGGGGCATCGCGGTCGGTGATAGGATTTTCAGGAAAAAGTTCGTCCACAGCGTGGGATGGATAATCGCCTATGGAGCCTCGCAGTTGAACTAAGAATTTTCAATGCTCGCGTCGGAATCATGGAACCCCTTGATTTTTGCAGCCAAGAGAGAGGTAAAAAAAACTTGAAGGCGGATGGGATGCGGCTCATGTTTCCGAGTTCGCCGAGTTGCTATCATCTGAAATGAACTGCCAAAAATACCCGTGGCCTATTTATGTTTGCCGATTTGTGGCAAATGCCAGAGATCGTTATTTTCCATTAAGCATCGGTTCCACTCGCGGTCTTTAACTTTACGCTTTCGATGTCCAGTTCGAGTAATCGCCCCATTGTCGATGTTCTGATTCACTGCCCGGGATCGCATGGCGTCATTCCTGATCAGGTTCACAAACAGGCCTCGGCGTTGCATCAAATGGGGGTAAAGGTTCTCCTTCTCTGCGCTCCGGGATTTCTGAGAACCCGAAACGCCGAATATCCCGTTGCCGTTTGCATGGATGAGGGGGCTAGCTCACAAAACCAAGGCAGTTCCTCGAAAAAGTTAGCCAAGTCGATTCAATCCGTTCGCAACCAATTTCGCCTTGCTTGGGAAATCTATAAGCACCGTCCAAGCATTGTCCTCGCCGCCAGCCACATTGAGATGCATGCCGCTCTCTGGATTTGGCCGCACATCCTGCTCGCGCTTTTCTTCAAGACCATCTACGCGATGAACCTGCATTTTTCGCCGAAGGATAAAAATAGCGGAGGAAAATGGTGGTCACGGCTTTCGAGCAGCTTGGCATTTGAGCCGTTCCGCATCGCGGTTGCGCACAAACATATCTCGCATCCAGTCGCTGTGCCGAAGTTTGTGCGAATGGTAGAGGTGCCGATCGGGCCGGAAAAGATCACGCCTATTCCGGAGAACGTTAAAAAAATCCGCAAGGACTGGAATGTGCCCCGTGGCAAGAAAGTGTTCCTAGCCTTCGGGTCGATCCGCAACCATAAAAATCTCGACCTTTCCATTCGCGCCCTGCTGGATAATCCGAATGCCTTTTTAGTGGTGATTGGCAATGCTCCAAGCCATAAAGATCGCCCGCTTAAATACTATCAGATGCTTGCAGATGATCTTGGCCTGAGCAAGAGGGTCTTTATTTCGGATATGTTTGTGAATGATGAGAGGCGGTTGAGCTATTTCATGGCTGCGGACTTTTTATTGCTCACTCATGCTGGTTCCTTCCACTCACAAACATCCGCGCTGACGACCGCCGTGAACGCTCGGCGTCGCGTCCTGGCGTCGAGTGGGTCGAGCCCGATGCGCGACCTGATCGAGCATTATGGGTTGGGGGTTTTTGTTGCACCCGATTCCAGCGAAGCTGTGGCCGACGGTATGGCAACGCTGCTTAATACGGAACTACCCGAGCCGAGGTGGGAAGATTACGAAAGCTATGCGACTTGGGAAACCAATGTCACCCGCCTCATCCAAGCCTCCAGTGATTTCATCAATAACAGGCCGACTCCGCAGCGTCAGTTTGAAGAGTTGGAGGACGAGGCGATGCCCTTGCCGACAATCATCCGCGCACGAACACTTCTGAAGACGAAGCCGGAACGGGTTAAAAGGTCTTCTGTCGCTCCGAGTGTGAGTGCACCGGTTCCAAAATCCAAATCTAAAGCGCCAGCCAAGGTGGAGATCAAAGTTCCGAAAAAACGAGGCAGACCGCCCAAGGTTGCGCAAAAAGACAGCAAGCCGAAAGAGGCACCAGTTAAGCCGATCGCTATCCCACCCACGCCCGCGAAACGTGGACGCAAGCCGAAGGTCGCGATCCCGGCAGAAGGGAAAGCCTCCAGTGTTCGGAAAGCACCGGCGGTCGTCATCCCTGTGCCGCCAGTCAAACGTGGTCGCAAACCAAAGGTGAGCGTGGCTGTGAATGGAAAAGCCAACGGGTCCGCGAAATCTCCCAGTATCCCTGCGAAAAAAGCCCCTTCTAAGAAGGCGAAAGTCACGCAGCTTTCCCGTTCCCAGAAATCGGCTATGGAGATCGCCCGACTTCGCGAGCTGAACCATCGTCGCCGCATTCTTCGCCGTCGCAGGACGGCGCCAGACTCCTCTAAAAACTAGGCGCTTCGCCGTTCTTGAGGTTAAGTCGCGGGGGCAAAGTGAGCGACGGCGGCGCGGAGCGCGCGCTCATCCCCCACGTTGAATTCATCCCCCGCAGCGATTTCAAAGACCCGACCATCCGGAAGCGCAAACTCGATTATGAGAGGACGAATGCCCGGATTTTTTTTCACCACGCCGTAAATGGTCTGCAAGGCGGCATCATCGATAAGAGTGCGTTGAAGACGCAATCGTACCGCCTTCACTGAAGCCTTTGGCTTCAGCGCCGCCATGGCTCCAGCCGTCGCGCGAACGGACTCCTCGCGAAGAGTGGCGCGGATATTGATAGAAACAGCCGTTCCGGGGACGAGGAGGGCAATGTTTTTGGCAAAGGTTTCATCCCAAGCCGTGATTTCGAGTGAACCGGTGAAATCCTCGAGCACCAAAATGCCAAAGGGCTTGCTGTCCTTTTTAGAGAACTTTTTTTCGACGCTCATGACGAGGCCGGCGAGCTTGAAGCTTCCATTCTCGGTGGCTTGGGTGACTTGGGAAATGTTGTTGTATTTTCCTGAGTCAAAGTGCCCAGCGTAGCTGTCGAGGGGATGACCGCTGACGTAGTATCCAAGGAGTTCCTTCTCGTATTTGAGCATCTCCAGTTGAGGCCAGGGTTCGACTGCGGCATTCACGACAGAAGCCTTAGATGGCATCATTGGCATGTCTCCAAAAAGGGAGACTTGTCCGCTGGCGCGATCACGCTGTTGCGAGGCCGCCGAGGCCATCGTGGATTCAATCTCCGCAAAGAGTTGGGCGCGGCTCTTGCCAAGGCAATCAAAGGCCCCGCACTTCACCAGGCTTTCCATGATTTTTCGGTTCACGGTTCGTGAGTCGAGTCGCGAGCAGAAGGAATCGAGGGATGTAAATTCGCCCCCCTTGTTGCGCTCGGCAATGGCGGATTCCATTGCGCCGGCACCTACGTTCTTGATCGAGGCCAGGCCGAAGCGAATTCCGTCGCCAGAGGTTTCCGGAGAAAATTTGAGATCACTGGAATTGATGTCCGGTGGACGAACGGGGATTTCCATGCGGCGGCATTCGCCGATGACCTCGGCGAGTCGCTCGGTCGTGCTCGCGTCGAAAGTGAGCATCGCCGACATGAACTCGCGAGGATAGTGGGCCTTCAAATACGCTGTCTGATACGAAATCCACCCGTAAGCGGCACTGTGGGATTTGTTAAATCCGTATTCGGCGAATTTCGCGATGAACCCGAAAATGGCATCAGCGACCTTGGGAGTGATATTATTGTGCTTCTCACAACCAGCCACAAAGCGGGCGCGCTCCTTTTCCATCTTTTCGGCATCCTTCTTGCCCATCGCGCGGCGGAGAAGATCGGCCTCGCCGAGCGAGTAGCCAGCCAACACGCTTGCTGCGAGCTGGACTTGTTCCTGATAAACAATGATCCCGTGGGTTTCCGCGCAAACCTTCTCGAGGAGGGGGTGCAGGTATTCGACTTTTTTGAGACCCTTCTTGCGCTCGATATATTCAGGAATGAATTGCATCGGACCCGGACGATAAAGCGCGCCAACGGCGATGATGTCTTCGATGCAGCCGACATCGAATCGTTTGCAGCAACTGGTGATGCCGCCACTCTCCATCTGGAAAACGCCCAGCGTTTCACCCCGATTGTAGATATCAAAAGCGGCTTTGTTGTCCGTGGGAATGGTATCGATGTTGAAATCGGGATTCGCAACGTGAATGAGTCGCACGGCTTCCTGCATGATCGTGAGCGTGCGAAGCCCCAAGAAATCCATCTTCAACATCCCTAGGTCGGTGAGCGGTCCCATCGCATATTGCGTGACGACCTCGTTTTCCTTGCCTCGGCAGAGTGGGATGAATTCGTCCAGCGCACGATCGCCAATGACTACACCGGCGGCATGGATGCCCGTGTTGCGGCTCAGGCCCTCAAGCACGGTGGCATACTCCCAGAGTTGACGGACGGGAGCCTCATTCTCGATGGCGGCAGCCAGTTCGGGGTTCTTTTCTTTGGCACCCTGCAGGTCAATATTCAGCTCATTGGGGATCATTTTAGCGACCCGGTCGCCGTCACCATAACTCCAGCCCAACACGCGGCCGACATCGCGAATTACGCTTTTTGCTCCGAGCGTACCGAAGGTGACAATTTGTGAGACCGCGCGTTCGCCGTATTTTTGACGAACGTATTCGATGACCTCGCCACGGCGTTCCATACAAAAATCCACATCGATATCCGGTGGGCTGATGCGCTCGGGATTCAGGAATCGTTCGAAAATCAGGCCGTATCGGAGAGGGTCAATGTCGGTGATGCCGAGCACGTAGGCGATGAGCGAACCGGCGGCGGATCCGCGGCCCGGCCCGACTGGGATACCTTGTTCCTTCGCATATCGGATAAAGTCCCAGACAATGAGGAAATAGCTGATGAATCCGGTTTTTTCGATCACCGAGAGCTCGTAGTTTAGGCGGGTCGTTAGCTCCGCGTCGGTATCGACTCGGCCACCGAATCGCATGCGAAGACCTCCGTAGCAGAGGTCGCGCAGGTATTGCTCGCGGCTGCGGGCATCCGGGGAGTCGAAGTTTGGGTATTTCGGAACACCGAATTCCATCTCGAAATGGCAACGCTCCGCGATGCGAAGCGTGTTGTCGCAGGCCTCGGGGAGATCCGCAAAAAGGGCCCGCATTTCTTCGGAGGATTTGAAGTAAAGTTCGGTGCTGTAGCGCTGGCGCTTCTCATCCACCACCATGGATGCGGACCCAATGCAAATCAGAACATCGTGAGCCTCATGGTGCGACTTTTCGAGGAAATGAACATCGTTGGTGGCCACGAGGCCAAGGTCAAATTCTCGGGCAAGCTTGATCAATTCCGGATTCACTCTTCGTTGGGCATCAAGTCCGAACTCGGTCAACTCGATGAAGTAATTTTCAGGCCCAAAAATATCGCGATAGGCAGCGATGGTTTCCTTGGCCTCCTTCATTCGCGCTCCAGCGATGAGGGTCGGCACCTCGCCCTTCACGCAACCGCTGAGTGCGATGAGGCCTTTGGAATGCGCTGCCAGCCGCTCCCTATCCACGCGCGGCTTGCAGTAGAATCCCTCCAGATGAGCTGAGGTGACGAGTTTGACCAGATTGCCATATCCTTCCGCATCTGTCGCCAAGAGCGTGAGATGGTAAGCGGAATCCTTGGCAGAGGACCCGTTGCGGTCGAGCATCGAGCCGGGGGCTACATAGACCTCACAGCCAATGATAGGCTTCACTCCCGCTTTGCGTGCAGCTTGATAAAATGGCACAGCCGCATGCAGGTTGCCATGATCCGTCACTGCGACCGCTGGCATGCCGAAGGCGGCGGCCTTTTTCACCAACTCACCCACGCGCACCGAGGCGTCGAGAAGCGAAAATTCGGAATGGCAGTGCAGATGAACAAAAGACATGGGCGCTAACTTAACTCACTGCCGGGGCTTTTGTCCAACAAGGGCCAAAACAGAGAAATTAGGCGAAAATATCTTCTCCCCCGACTCGAGCGACAGAGCGCCGGATACGGAAGACGTGAGCAGGTCGGGAATGTGGATCGAGCGAGATGAAGTTGCGCGATCCCTTCCACTCATATCTCTCGCCCGTTATCAAATCCTCGACTTGATATACCTCGTCAGCGGTTAACCCGAATTCCGCCAGTGGAACATGAACAAAAGCCGTTTGTGTGTTCCTAGGATCGACTGTTACGGCCACGAGCAAAGCCTCATCGAGGGAAGCGGTGGTTTTGCTGAAGCAGAGGATTTGATCATTCTCCGCCGTGTGCGTCCGAAGATTCGCGTATTCTCGAAGCGCACGGTTTTCGCGACGGATTTTATTCAATCTGGTGACGTAGTCCTTGATATTCCCAGGGGCATTCCAATCGCGGCCCTTGAATTGGTATTTTTCCGAGTCGATGTATTCTTCTTTGCCCGGAACCGGCTCATTTTCGCACAATTCGAATCCGCTGTAGATGCCGTAGACGGGCATGGTCAATGCTGCCAGCGCGGCGCGAATCAAAAAGGCAGGCCGCCCGCCCTGCTGAAGATATTCAGGAAGGATGTCGGGGGTGTTTACGAAGAAGTTAGCGCGGAAGTATTCCTTCATCGGGCCTTGGGTGAGTTCGGTCAAATACTCGGTCAACTCGTGTTTCGTATTCCGCCAAGTGAAATAAGTGTAGCTCTGCGTGTAGCCGACCTTGGCGAGTTCCTGCATCATGTTTGGCTTGGTGAAAGCCTCGCTCAAGAAAACGGTGCCTGGGTATTGCAGCTTCACCTCGGCGATGAGCCACTCCCAGAAGGCGACGGGTTTGGTGTGTGGGTTGTCCACCCGAAAGATTCCAACGCCGTGCCCGCACCAGAAAAGAACGACATCCCGCAATTCGTCCCAGAGTTCCTTCCAATTCGGATTGTGAAAATTGAGCGGATAGACGTCCTCGTATTTTTTCGGGGGATTCTCGGCATACTTGATTGAGCCGTCCGGACGCTTGAAAAACCACTCCGGGTGAGCTTTCACGTAGGGATGGTCGGGGGAACAATTGATCGCAAAATCGAGTGCGATTTCCATGTCGCGTTTTTCGATTTCGCCCACGAGCCAGTCGAAATCCTCCAATGTGCCGAGTTCCGGCGCCACATCCTTGTGCCCACCTCCATTGACTCCCTGACGATTGTTGCCGATGGCATAGGGCACGCCAGGTTCACCCGGTTCGCAGCGAAGAGAGTTGTTTCGGCCCTTCCGGTTCGTTGATCCGATCGGGTGGATCGGAGGAAAATAAATGACATCAAATCCCATGGCCTTCGCATCGTCGATCCGTCCGAGGCAGTCGCGGAATGTCGAGCCCGAGTCCACCTTTCCTTCGGCGGAGCGGGGGAAAAATTCATACCAAGCGGCGAAGGTGGCGCGGTCCCGATCGACCCATATAGGGTGAAAGGGTTCCGACGTTGTGGAAAGCGATCGGTCGGCGTGGATCTGCATGAGAGCGCAAAGGGTGGGATCGTGAGCGAGTTCATGCGCTTGGGCGGCATCCGCACCCCGCATCGTGGAGGCCATTTTTTTCAAGACCTCCCCGTCCGGCGACTTACCTGCGCGTGTGGCTGCAGATCCAATAAATGCGGTACCTTCGAGAATCTCGCTTTGAAGGTCGCTTAACCCAGCGGCGAATTTTTTCTCGAGTTCGTGCTGCCAGGAAAAGAAGACATCTCCCCAAGCCTCAATGGTGTATTCCCAAGCGCCGGGTGAAGTCACCGAAAGCGTGCCACTCCAGTTGTCGTTCAGATGCGGTGTCATCGGAGTCTCGCGCCAGATTTTTGACCCAACTTGCCGCCATTTTAACATGACGGTGATTTCGTCGTGGCCATCTTTGAAGACATCGGCCCTGACGGTGATTGTCTCTCCGACCGCTCGCTTGACGGCGAATCGTGCGTTGTCGAGCGAAGGCGAGATGCGACGGATGACTGTGGTTTCGGGGCTTTTGTTCATGGCAAGGTTTTCAATTTTTGCAGGAGCGGTTCGAGCCCATCAAGCCCCGACGCAACCTCCTGAAGTGATTTTATGGCAGCCGGAATATGTGCGAGAAAGGAAGTGCGGCCTTTTTGGTGTCCGAGGAATCCATAGGCGCCAAGGGCCTGCATGAGCCGCTGAACCGCGCACCATTTGTAGGTGGTGTCAAAGTCCGCCTCGATCGAGCCGCCATGAGCTAGCGCGCGGTTTTTGTAGACTTCGACTAGTTCGGCCCGTTCGGAGTCTGTCAACGTCACATACGGGTCGTATAAGAGGGAGGCGAGATCGTATTGAGGCAAGCCGAAGCGCATTCCTTGGAAGTCAATCAGCCAAGCGGATCCATCGGCGATCATGACGTTCTGGGATTGGAAATCGCGATGCACCAACGAACGTGGAAGTTTGGCTAAATCTGATGCGGCATTCAGCAAGGCCGGCAGTTGGGAGAGGAGCTCGACTTCCTCCGATGGAATCAGGAAGTGTTTTTTCAGGCAGTTTTCAAAAAAATACCCCTGCTCCCAAAGATAAAGATCTCTGTCAAATACCCGCTCCAACTGGATGTTCGCATCACTGACAAGAGCGGTGGCTTTCAGGTGCATTTGCAGCACGCCATCCAGCGTCGAGGTATAAAGCGCCATGCGCGAATCCCGCGATTCCTTCCGAAAGCTCCAGAGATCGAGTTCGCCCAGATCTTGCATCCAGATCAATCCGTCAGCGGAGTCATGGTGATAAATCTCGGGAACGGGAACTCCAGCAGTCTGAAGGAAGCGAGCGATATCGACATAGTGGCGATTTTCCTCCTTCTCGCTGGAGTATTTCACAAAAATCATCGATTCTCCGCCCATGCTCACACGGTAGAACTTTCGTTCGGAGCCACCCTTCTCAAGGGCGACCACGGAAGGGCTTTGGCTGGGATTGAGCGAAAATCGCTCACTCGTCAGAGAGATGACATCGGCGTCGGCAAGCATGGGTATATAAACTGGGATAATGGCGTTGCCGTATTCCAATACCTCCCGAGGGTAATAGGAAAGCCAAATCACCCATGACCCATCGCCGCAGGGTTTCCTATTCGGGCCAGTTCAGGAAAGTCCGTTGGGAGGCTGGTATGTGAAGACCTCCACGTTCCCAATGGAAAATTGATTTACATGCTTTTAACAGTTGTAAATTCTGATTAGTCCAACGATGGCAACCGGACCCAAAGATCTTCTTCAAAAGTGCAGGGACTACAGAGACAGCGCGGATGCGCGCGCCCAAGGGTTCTATCCCTACTTCCGTTCGATTGAGGAACCCCACGGCAATTACGTGGTTTGCGAGGGGGAACAAAAGATCATGATCGGATCGAACAACTACCTCGGTCTGGCTCAGGATCCCCGCGTCGTCGAGGCGGCCTGTGACGCCACTCGTCGCTATGGTGCGGGATGCACGGGGTCGCGCTTACTCAACGGAACTATCAAGCTGCATGTGGAACTCGAGGAGGCGTTGGCGGATTTTCTCGGGCGCGAGGCTTCCATTCTCTTTTCGACGGGATTTTTTGCGAACCAAGGTGCGCTCGTTGCGCTGACCGAAGATGGGGACGCAATCCTTTGTGATCGTGAAAATCATGCGAGTATCATCGATGGGTGCCAGTTCGCTCCCGCGAAGCTCATTCCTTTCCGTCACAATTCCGCCGAGTCTTTGGAAAATCGCCTCAAGCGTTTGCCGGACGAGGCAGGTCGGATGATCGTTTTAGATGGGGTTTTCAGTATGTCTGGCGATATTGCCGACTTGCCGACGATCGTTCCCGTGGCGAAACGTCACGGCGCGATGGTCTATGTGGATGAGGCTCATTCGCTGGGCGTTCTCGGTCGCCAAGGTCGGGGTACGGTGGACCACTTTGGCCTTCACGATGATGTCGATATCGTGATGGGGACCTTTTCAAAATCCCTTGGATCCATGGGCGGCTTCATCGCCGGAAATGCCGAGTTAGTGGAGTATCTCAAACACAAGTCCCGGTGCCTTATTTTCACGGCGGCACTCGCGCCTGCCATTGTTGGAGGGGTGATGAAGGCCCTCGAGATCATGCAGGAGGAAACTTGGCGTATCGACCAACTCTGGCGCAACACCCGCAAAATGCATGAGGGGTTCAAGCGCATCGGATTCCAAATTGGGGAAACTCAAACGCCCATTGTGCCTATCCTTATCGGGAGCGAGGCACGGGCCTTTGTTTTCACCCAGCGTCTCTTTGAGGAGGGAATTTTTGCCACACCGGCGATCTTCCCAGCCGTTCGCTATGGGGAAGCAATCGTCCGCACCAGCTTCATGGCCACTCACACAGACAATGATTTGGACCGCGTATTGGAAATCTTCGAAAAACTCGCCCGTGAACTAGGAACCTTTGATGATCCCGCCTACCTCAACCCTGGCCGCCGGAAAAACACTTTCGATTTCAGTTTGTCGAACCCCGTCGCAGTGGAAGCGGTTTGAACGAACGGCGGAGGCGATCCACAAAGCGGATCCCGCCTTCGTGCCACCGTTTCCGGGCAGCATAGCGAAGTTTCTTGCGTCGGATTCCGCATTCCATCGCCGCCATGGAGTGATCACGGCCTTTGTAGCCAAGAGGGCCGGCCGTGCTGTTGGCCGTGTTGCCGCGATCATCAATCGCTCGCATAATGAATATCACAAGGATCGGATCGGATTTTTTGGATTTTTTGAATGTGAGAACAATCCCGCCACTGCCGCCGCGCTCCTAGGAAAAGTCACCGAGACTCTTCTCGTCGCTGGCATGGATGGGGTGCGCGGGCCATACAATCCGAGCATCAATGACGATTGCGGCATTTTGCTGAATCGCTTCGATCAGCAGCCCATCATAGGACTGCCTTGGAATCCCTCGTATTACTCGAAACTTCTCGAGGATATGGGATTTCAAAAAGTCCGCTCGCTTTACACGCTCAATCTGCCGCTTCATCGACTCGAACCGCCGGAGCGCTTCGGGCGGATCGTGGAGCACATGAAGAAACGCTCGAAACTCACCACACGCACGATGAATATCGCGCGACTTGAGGACGAGTTGGTGATCGTTCGTGACGTTTACAATGCGACGCTGGAGAGAAACTGGGGGTTTGTCCCAATCTCGATGGAGGACCTACTGGCCGCAGCGGAAGATATTCGCGCCATTGCCGATCCTCGACTGCTTCTTATCGGGGAATCCGAGGGGCTTGACGCTGGTGTAGCCATCACATTGCCGAATTTCAATGAGATCTTGGCTGCCACAAAAAATACCCCCCACTGGCTTCGTTTGCTCCATATTTTCATCCTAATGAAAACGCGGAAGATCAAAACCTGTCGGCAGACCGTGTTGGGAGTTGTTCCTGAATTCCGCGACCGTGGCCTGCACGCTTGGTTGATTTGCGAGCAATTTCGTGAAGCCCAAAAACATTTCTCCGATGCCGCGCTCGGGTGGCTCGAGGATACCAACTCGGAAATCATCAAAAATTGTCGACTCGTCGGAGGTGAGACAGACCGCGAATGGGCGATCTTTGAAAAATCCCTTAAAATCTGATCCCGATAACAGCTTATCCGAACAGGGGATTTGACATATGCAAATGTAATAACTAAAGTTATTCCATGATCGCTCAATCCAAAGTCCGCAAGATTGGTAATTCCCTCGGTGTGGTTCTTCCCAAGGAAGCTTTGCAGCAACTCAAAGCCGAGGAGGGAACGATCCTGTATTTCACCGAGTCGCCCGAGTGTTCGCTGCGTGTCACGCCCGAGCGGCCTGGATTTGACGGTAAAATGGAGATCGTCGAGAGCTTGATGAAGCGTTATCGCAACACACTTCGGGAACTCGCAAAATGAAGGAGCCGGTATGGGTGGATCGTGACGATTGCCTCGCGATGCATGAGAAACTGCTGGATCGATTTGGAGGCCTCAAGGGAATCCGGGACGAGGGGCTTCTTGAGTCGGCCTTGAATAAGCCGGTTCACCATTTTAGCTATGGCCAGCCGTCTGTTTTCGAATTGGCCGCCTCGTATGCGATGGGGATCGTTAAAAATCACCCTTTTTTAGATGGTAACAAGCGAACGGGGTTCGTTGCCGCTGCCCTTTTTATCGAATTGAATGGGTTTTCTTTTCAAGCCACCGAGGAGGAGGCTGTTGTTGAAACCCTCGCCTTGGCTGCCAGCCATTCCACGGAGGCGGATTACGCCGCTTGGTTGGAGCGCAATTCGGTTCCTGCTGAGACTTGATGTCGCAGAGGATTTTTCAACTTTGAAGGCTTTTGGCGCTTTCCCTGACAGTCCGCTGCCCATGACAGATCGAAGCGATATGGCGTCGGCGGTCTCTTTGGCAAAGTCATCAAGGTCACTCGCGTCCGCGTGAGTGGATAGAATTCACTTGTCAGTCCTCACCACAAACTCAAAGCTACGCGTTCCAATTTTATGCCAAATACAATACTTGTCGGTGCCCAGTGGGGTGACGAAGGAAAAGGAAAGATTATCGATTTTCTCACGGATGAGGCCGACATCGTCGTTCGCAGCCAGGGGGGGAACAATGCTGGACACACGATCGTGATCGGTGGGGAGAAATACGTTCTCCATCTTATTCCTTCCGGCATCCTGCGCCGCTCAAAAACGTGCGTTATCGGTAATGGAGTTGTGCTCGACCCAGTCTCTCTCGTTGGGGAAATCGACGGACTCTTGGCTCGAGGGGTTAAGATTGGAAAAAACCTTCTCATCAGCGATGCGGCCCACCTCGTTTTGCCATACCATCGCTCGCTGGACGAATTGCGAGAGGTACAAAAAGGAAGTAAAAAAATCGGCACCACCAAACGCGGTATCGGTCCCGCCTACGCGGACAAAGCCTCGCGGACCGGTCTTCGTATGAGTGACCTCATGCGCCCGGACGTTTTTACGGCCAAGCTCACTCAGCGCGTCAAGGAGAACAACGCCATTCTCAAAAGTCACGGACTGGCCCCGCTCAATGGCAAAAAAATCCTCCAAGACTACCTCGCCGCCGGCGAGAAGCTTCGTCCTTTTGTCACCAATACCGTCATTTTCCTCCATCGCGCATTGGAGTTAAAGCAAAGCATGCTCTTCGAGGGAGCGCAGGGAACCTTTCTCGACATCGACCACGGCACATATCCCTTTGTGACGAGTTCGAACACCACGGCTGGGGGAGCCTCCACAGGAAGTGGTGTTCCTCCTCACCGCATCGACTCCGTTCTTGGAGTGATGAAAGCCTACACCACCCGTGTGGGTGAAGGGCCCTTTGCCACTGAGGATGAAGGTCTGAGCGACAGACTTCACGCGATGGGACGTGAATACGGAGCCACCACAGGTCGCGCTCGCCGTTGTGGTTGGTTCGATGCCGTGTCGACTCGCTACTCGACGATGGTGAACGGAATCGACAAGATCGCTATCACGAACCTTGACGGACTCGATGGGGTGGAAACCATCCGCATCTGTGTCGCTTACCGACTCGATGGCAAGGTGATTGATTTTCCACCGACCGATAGCGACGACCTCTCGCGCTGCGAGCCTGTTTACGTCGAAATGCCGGGTTGGTTGAAGGGGACAGAAAAAGCCCGCAAATTCTCCGAGCTTCCACCCAAGGCCCGGGCCTATGTGAAAAAAATATCTGAACTCACGGGGGCGAAACTTTCGATCGTGAGCATCGGGCCAGGCCGCGCTCAAACGATACAGCTTTGATGGTGAGCGGAACCCCCAAACACGTGGCCGTCATCATGGATGGCAATGGACGCTGGGCGCAGCAGCAAGGGTTGCCACGTCTAGCGGGCCACGAGGCTGGGGCGAAATCGATAGAGCGCTGCGTTCAGGCCTGCCTCGATACCGGCGTGGAATACCTCACTCTCTACGCTTTCTCATCCGAGAACTGGAAACGTCCCGCCTTGGAGGTGAACGGGCTCATGCTTTTGCTGGAAAAATTTCTCAATCAAAAGCGGGATGAAATGGTGAGGGAGGGCATCCGCTTGCACCACATCGGTCGTCGCAAGGAACTGCCCTCCGTCTGCCAACGCAAGCTGCAGGAGGTGATGGCGGCGACAGTCTCAAATACCCGACTTCATCTTGTGCTAGCCATCAACTACAGCGGTCGCACGGAAATCATTGATGCCGTTAAATCCGTCTCTCGCGATGTTGCTGCCGGTGTGCTTCGCGAGGGGGACATCACTCCCGAGCTTTTCGACTCCCGCTTGGATACCGCTGGCATCCCCGATCCCGACCTCCTCATCCGAACCTCCGGCGAAATGCGGATATCCAATTTCCTCCTCTGGCAGCTCAGCTATACGGAGATCCATGTGGCCAAAAAATTCTGGCCGGAATTCGAGAAGGCGGATTTTTTGGCGGCTCTGGAAGATTTCCAATCGCGTTCTCGACGGTATGGAGGAGTGTGAGTTTGTTATGTCCGCGCCAGCATTGAGCTCAGCTTCCATTTCGAACATTGCAGCTTATCACTTCGCCGAACTAACGGATCTCAAGTTTCTCCGTCAGCGTCTTCTCAGTCTCTGCAAGGCGTGGGGACTCAAGGGCACGATTCTCATCAGTACGGAGGGGGTTAATCTCTTTGTTGCAGGGGGAGCGAGTGAAATAGATCTTCTGCTTGCGGAGTTGAGAGGCATTCCGGGATTGGAGGGCCTCAATGTCAAAGCGAGTGTGAGCGACCATCAGCCGTTCTCACGAATGCTTGTGAGGATCAAAAAAGAAATCATCGCCTTCGGGGTGGAGGGAATCAATCCCGCTCGGCGCACGTCTCCGAAACTCCCTGCCGCCACGCTCAAGCAATGGCTCGACGAGGGTCGCCGCATCACACTTCTGGACACGCGGAACGACTACGAGATCAAGCTGGGAACCTTCCGTGGTGCGCTCCCAGCGGGCATTGATCACTTCCGTGATTTTCCCCAAGCGGTGGAACGTCTTCCGGAATCTCTCAAAGACGAGCCTGTTGTAATGTTCTGCACCGGCGGCATCCGCTGTGAAAAAGCAGGGCCCTACATGGAAAGGGAGGGCTTCCGCGAGATCTACCAACTCGATGGCGGCATCTTGAAGTATTTTGAGGAATGCGGTGGCGCTCATTATGATGGCGAGTGCTTTGTTTTTGATCAACGAGTGGGCGTGGATCCCGCTCTCCGCGAGACCGACACGATGCAGTGCTTTAAATGCCTCAGCCCGCTGTCGGAGTCCGAGCAGAGGGATGAGCGCTATGTGCCGGACAAATCCTGCCCCTACTGCTTCCAGACGCGCGCTGAACAAATGGCCGCACGCATTGAGATGAGGGAGGCGGCCATCCGCCAAGCCTCAACGCCTCTTCCGGGCAGCACAGCCTACGATAATTTCCGTCCGCTCACTATCCCATTGGATCAAGATGGGCAGACCATTCTGGCGGCCTTGGGGGCGATATTTGCTCACTCGGAGCCTGCGGAATGGGCTCAGATTTTCCATAACAAGCATCTCCTTGGACGCGATAAAAACCCCGTGGATCCGGAGCAAATCGTGCGTTCCGGTGAGCGTTACTTCCGCAAGCTCCCATCGACCATCGAGCCGGAGGTGAATCCCCGTATTCGACTTCTGCACGAGGATGAGGCGATCATCGTCATTAACAAGCCGGCTCCGCTTCCCGTGCATCCTAGCGGCCGCTACAATCTCAATACGCTCCAATCCCTGCTGCAAAAAGTTTACTATCCACAAAAACCGCGTCCCGCGCATCGATTGGATGCGAACACAACGGGCATCGTGGTTTTTTCGCGCACGAGACATTTTGCAAAATTCCTCCAACCTCAATTTGAGCGCGGAGAGGTCGAAAAAACTTACCTCGTTCGCGTGCTCGGGGACCCTGCGGAAACGCATTTCTTCTGTGATGCCCCGATTGGCGCTTCGCCTGTAGAGGCGGGAGGACGGACGGTCGATCCGCTCCAAGGTATGCCCTCCCGCACGGAATTCCGAGTGCGTGAACATCTCGCGGATGGCACCACGATCTTAGAAGCCATGCCTCAAACGGGCCGAACGAATCAAATAAGGGTTCACCTCTGGCACATGGGTATGCCGGTCTTAGGCGATCCTCTTTATCAGCCCGACCAACAGCTTTCATCGCGCCAAACGCTCTCGGTCGAAGATTCGCCTCTCTGTTTGCACGCTTGGAAGCTGGCATTCCATCATCCGCTCAATCATCAGAGGATCGCTTTCGAGACGTCCCTCCCACCGTGGGTGGAGCTTAAATAGTTCGACATTTTGCTAGAAAATGGATTGTGCCGCATTAGTCTGCGAACATGGAAAAAGTTGTAGCCGCACCATCCGAATCCACCTCGTTCCGTTCGAATTTGGCTGGAAAATATCTGACCTTCGCGCTGGCGAACGAGGCTTATGGAGTTCCTGTTCTCAAGGTCCGTGAAATCATCACGATGCTTCACATCACGATGGTTCCGCAGATGCCTCCCTACGTCAAAGGAGTCATCAATCTGCGCGGCAAGGTGATACCTGTCATCGATCTTCGTAGCAAACTGGGGCTCCCTTGTGCGGAAATCACGGATAACAATTGTATCGTCGTTGTTCAGATCGCCATGCCCGCAGGCGAGGTGAAGCACATCGGCCTTATCGTGGATGCTGTGGAGGAAGTCGCTAACGTTGCAGCGGAAGATATCGAGCCGGCTCCGGATTTCGGCGGATCGATCCAGATCGAATACATCCTCGGCATGGCCAAGGTCAAAGGTGCGGTGAAAAGCCTTCTCGATATAGATAAAGTCATCGCCGCAGACGAGATCAAGCCGGTTGCTGAACTTTTTTAGTTTTCCTTCGCGAAAAAAACCGCAGAGGAAATTGGGCCCTCAAGCCGAGAATCGCTCAGCGGCGGTCACGCAATTCGACATCAGCATCGCGATCGTCATGGGGCCGACTCCACCAGGAACGGGAGTAATGGCCGCGCATTTTTCCGCGACAGCATCGTAATCCACATCCCCAACGAGGCGATAGCCTTTAGGGTGGGAGGGATCCTCGATGCGATTGATGCCCACATCGATCACGACGGCGCCTTCGCGAATGTGGTCGGCTCCGAGAAAATGTGGTCGGCCGATCGCCGCGATAACGATGTCCGCCTCACGTGTTACCTCAGCCAAGTCGCGCGTGCGAGAGTGTGCGATAGTCACCGTTGCGTCGCCGCCCGGTCCACGCTTCATCAAAAGCAGGGCCATGGGTTTGCCCACGATCATGCTCCGCCCGACCACCACGGCCTTGCGTCCAGCGGTTTCTATACCGGCTTCCATCAAAAGCCGTATGCAGCCCAGCGGCGTGCAGGGAACAAAGCCCGTAGGATCCTCCATGGCCAACTTGGCGACATTCACGGGATGGAATCCATCGACGTCTTTGCGGGGGTCGATAGCTTTCACGATTTCCGCCTCGTCAATGTGAGGCGGCGGCGGTGATTGCACCAGTATGCCGTGGATAGATGGATCCGCATTCAACTCGGCGACCACAGCCAAAAGTTCGGCTTGAGTTGTGTCCGCTTTGAGTTCTTTTTTGACAGAATGCAGGCCCAGTTCGGCGGCTTTGCGGTCTTTCGAGCGAACGTAGGCGCGAGAAGCGGGATCATCGCCGACGAGCACCACAGCCAGTCCAGGCGTGATTCCCCGCTGTGCGAGCGCCGCAATCCTGAACCGAGTTTCTTCCATCACTTTCGCCGCAACGGCGATTCCATCAATTCGCACCATGTTTTAAAATTTCCTCCAGTTGGTTTCGTTCGAATTCGAATTCCGTATGGCTTGCTTCCGCTGGAATACGTATCGGGGTCCCCACATTGATCGACACTGTCGAAAATGGCAACGGGATGATGAAGCCATCCCAGGTTTTCATCTGAAAGTAGCGCGAGAATTGAGCGTGAAGAGGCAGGATCGTGGCGCCGGTGGACTGAGCGAGTTGAATCACGCCGGGGCCGAGTCGATAACGCGGACCGCGTGGGCCATCGGGGGTGATGGCGATATCTCTCCCGGCCTGAACCAGTCGAATCAGTTCCAGCAAGGCTCGCGAGCCGCCTCGGGAACTCGACCCGCGCACGGATCCCATTTGAAACTCCGCCACGAGGCGGGCAAGAATTTCTCCGTCTTTACTCGCACTCGTAAGAACGGTGACTCCGCGCCGATGCTTGGGATATATGCGCTTGAACGCATAGGTGATTCCTAAAATGCGATTGTGCCAAAAGCAAAACAGCACTGGGTCGGTGGAAGGATCCTTATGAAAGCCAGATTCGTCGACAACGCGAATCCGAAGGGTCATAAAAAGTGACTTCAGGATCGTGGCGCCCAGCAGGGCGAGTATTCGCTCGCGGTTCATACAAGAAATTGTTTCAGGATCTTATTCAATACAGGACGGGCTTGCTCGGCTAGGGTTGTATTCGCATAAGCGATCCAAGGAACTCCTGACTCTGTATCCAATGGGGCATCGGGAAAGCCACCGAGAGGGTGCTCGTAAATCACGCCCGTCTTCTGTAGCAGCATCGCCGTGCAGCAGTCGTAGGGGTGGCAGCAAAGTCCGGAAAAATCGATATCGAGAGTCCGGTATACAAGCGGTCGCAGATCACCGATCAGTCGATCGCGGCCAGACATAAGCTCGTAGAATTGTCCCCCAGTGCAGATGTATTGGTCATCGAAGATCACTGGTGAGGCCGAACGGTTCAAGCCGACAAGTTCATCCCAAAGCCGCTCCTCAATTTGGGCAGTGAGCGTTCGGCCCTCCGGAAAAAACTTCACCAAGGATGAAAATCCCTGGTTGAAGTGGGTGGCGCTCGATGGCTTGGGGACTGCGCAGTCGATGGAAATGCCCGCGCGAACATCCAAGGCGCTGGCGAATAGGTTCCCCGACCGCGTGGCGCTAAACTGATCTGCTCGCCAATGTTTCGAAGTCGGAATTTCCGTCATCGATGCGGCGATGATATGCGACAGCATCGTTTGGTCTCCAGATTGCGGAGCGATGGCAGCGAGGGCCCAAGCGCTTCGCTTGTCATACATAATTCCGCGCGTTCCATCGATGGGATCGATGATGCACTTCCAATCGGTTGATTTAACTGCGGTGCCCTCCGGAAAGCACAACTCGTCCTCAATGCCTTCCATCACAATCTGAATAGGGTAATCATTCGGCCAATGAGAGCGAAACCACTGCAAAATGGCCGCTTCGCCGAACTTATCGATGGCAAAAATGGTATCACCCCCAGCGTGACCGGTCACGGTGGATAGAGCGACGGCATCCAGTCCGCATCGCTGCGTTATCACCGCATCGCGGATGGCAATACCAAGCTCGCAAAGAAGCGACCGCAGGGTCTCATGAATCGACTCGCTCATTACATTCACTCTATCGGTCTAGCAAAGTCGTTGGGCAGAATTGAAGAGTCGGGGGTAGATGTCATTGCGAGTTGGATGGTTCGTTTACCCTTCGAGCCCATCGTGGGCTTGTTGTAATTCTCCAAGGCGAGTGATCCAGTCCTGCTGGCGCTGGCGGTGGTCGGCGACCACATCGGCAGGGGCGTTTTGAACGAAGGATTCGCTGGAGAGCTTGCGAGCGACTTTTTCGATTTCGGCTTCCACTTTGAGGATCTCCCCATGGAGGCGCTTTTTCTCAGTGGCTGCGTCAATGATGCCTTCGAGTGGCAGGTAAATGATGCCGATATCGGTCGGGCAAGCAGCGTGGCCTTGGGGAGCGGATTCACAGAACGTAATGGATTCGGCATGCAGGAGAATCGACAGAACGGCATGCTCGTCAGCAAGCCAATCAGCCGAAGGGTTGATCTGCCATGGAAGACGTTTGTTGCCGGGAATGCCGTAGGTGGCTCTGAGGTTGCGTGTTTTTGAGACGGTCTCATAGATGAGGGCAGCGCGCGGATCTGAATCGAATCCACCGGTCGTTGGCCATCCGCTTTGCATGAGGCTTTCGGTTCCCAAGCCCAGGCCGCTCCAGAGTTCCTCTGTGATGAATGGGGCGTAAGGATGGAGCAGGCGAAGGATTTGCTTGATGGTGTAGTCGAGCGTGGCGAGCGTCCCGGCGCGGCGAGGGGTATCTGTAGCGAAGTCCGCCTTTGCGACCTCGATAAAGCGGTCGCAGAAATCACCCCAAACAAAATCATAGAGAGCCTGAGCAATATCGCTGAATCGGTAAGTGTCATAGCCTTCGTTGACGCGTTGAATGGTCGCGTCGAGGCGGGCGAGGAGGTCGCGGGCGAAGAGGGATAACTCGTGCTTGGTGGGATCAGCGTTCGGATCGATTGGCCCCTGGATCTGACGGAAGCGGCAAGCGTTCCAAAGCTTGTTACAGAAATTCCGACCTTCCACGATTTGCTGTTCGTCGAACTTGATATCCTGCCCTTGAGGGGCGATGCGAAGAAGGCCGAAACGAATTCCATCCGCTCCGAATTTCGCTATCAAGTCGAGAGGATCCGGCGAATTCCCTAGGCTCTTCGACATTTTCCGTCCCTGCTTGTCACGTATGATGCCAGTGAAATAAACGGTTTTGAATGGAACCTCGCCAGTGTATTCGAGCCCGGCCATGATCATGCGGGCAACCCAGAAGAAAATGATATCCGGGCCGGTGACGAGCACGCTGGTGGGATAAAACTTGGCTAACGTGGGGGCATCCATCGTTTCATGGGCCCAGAGCCAAGAGGAAAACCAAGTATCGAGAACATCGGAATCCTGCACCCAGCCTTCGCCGGGGGATTCGACTTGGCACTTGGCATTCGTGGCGTCGCCTAATGCGTTATCAGCTGGATACCAGACGGGAATGCGGTGGCCCCACCAGAGTTGGCGCGAGATGCACCAGTCCTGAATGTTTTCGAGCCAATGGTCGTAGACTTTTTCCCAACGATCGGGGAAGAAGCGGATAAGGTGGTTGCGAACGGCATCGCGGGCTTCGAGCGTCTTGGGGTATTTCAGGAACCATTGCTCGGATAGGCGTGGTTCGATCGGCACATCGGCACGCTCGCTGAATCCGACATTGTTCTCATGGGGTTCTTCTTTAACGAGAAGGTCGAGTTCGCGGAGTTTGTCCACGGCCTTTGTTCGGGCCTCGAAGCGATCAAGGTCGACGAATTCATCTCCGGCGAGGTCGTTGAGGGTCCCGTCCGGATTCAAAATATCGACCACGGGAAGGTTGTGGCGCAGACCAATTTCGTAATCGGTTTTATCGTGAGCGGGGGTGACTTTGAGAACCCCCGTGCCGAATTCGAAATCGACGGCGTCGTCGCCAATGATCGGGAGCAGAGCTTCGACTCCAGTGGGGAGGGGGCGGCGAACGTGCAGTCCGATCAGGGCGCTATAGCGAGGATCCTTCGGATTCACCGCTACGGCAGCATCAGCCATGATCGTTTCAGGGCGCGTGGTGGCGATGTCAAGAAAGGTCCCGGGCTTTTCAACAACCTCGACTTTGTAATGGTAAAAAAATCCGCGCTGACTTTTCGGAATCACTTCCTCATCGCTGAGCGCAGTGAGGGAAACGGGGCACCAGTTCACCATGCGCTTGCCGCGGTAGATGAGGCCTTTCTGATGGAGATCGACAAAAACCTCCTGCACACGACGTGCATAGGCTTCATCCATGGTGAATCTCTCGCGACCCCAATCGCAGGAACAACCGAGCTTTTTAAGTTGGTTGATAATGATGCCGCCGTGTTTCTCTTTCCACTCCCAGACACGCTTTAAGAATTCTTCGCGCCCAAGGTCGTGGCGGGTCTTCTTTTCTTCCTTGCGAAGGCGGCGTTCGACGACGGTCTGAGTGGCGATACCGGCATGGTCTGTACCTGGAAGCCAGAGGACTTCGTGTCCGGTCTGGCGCGCGCGGCGGGCCAGAATGTCCTGCAGTGTGTTATTGAGAACATGCCCGAGCGTGAGAACGCCAGTGACATTGGGTGGAGGAATGACGATCGAGAAAGCCGGTTTGGAAGAGGCGGGATCAGCTTGGAAGAGGCCTTGATCTAGCCACCAAGCATACCATTTATCTTCGACCAGTTGAGGTTCGTAGGCTTTTGAAAGTTCGGACATGACGCGGCGTATTCTGCAAGGATTTGACTTTGATTCAATCGGGATCTGCCAAAGACGTAAAAACTTGAACCCTAGGGAGGCGGGGTGAATAACTAGTCCCTCCAAGATGCGTCCCGACTTTATTCGAACCCGGTGTTGTTTTCTGTTGCTTCCGTTCCATGCTTCGAAAGCCAAGGGCGGGGGCCGATTCTTAAACCACTGCGGATATTTTTTAGCGGCGCTGACCCTTGTGCTGACTGGTTTTTTGACGGCGTGTTCGTCCAAGCGTGCCGCGAACGAATTTGTTGTGGGGATGGATCTTTCCTACCCACCCTTTGAAACAATCGACACAACAGGCAAGCCGAACGGGGTAAGTGTGGATCTTGCGGAGGCGCTTGGGCATTCGCTTGGTCGCCCCGTGCGGATCGAAAACATCCCCTTCACCGGCCTGATTCCCTCTTTAAAGACAGGGAAGATCGATTGCATCATTTCGTCCATGACGGATACGCCCGAGCGTCGGAGTTCGATAGCCTTTTCTGATCCCTATCTGACCATTGGGTTGGCTTTGCTAGTTGGGAAAACCTCCTCCGTCCAGTCGATCGCCGATCTCGATCAAACGGGCAAAACTATCGCCGTCCGACAGGGAACGACAGGCGAGGTGTGGGCGAGATCCCATATCCGCCAAGCCCGTATTCTTGCTCTGGAAAAAGAATCCGCCGCCGTGATGGAGGTCACACAGGGAAATGCAGATGGTTTTCTTTACGATCAGATGAGTGTTTGGAAAAATGCTCAGCAACAACCTTCGACAACGCGAGCGCTTTTGTCACCGATCCAGAAAGAAAACTGGGCGATCGGGTTGCGACTTGATTCGCAGGATCTGAGGGAAAAAATCAACGCATTCTTGCAGTCGTTCCGCGCCAATGGAGGCTTTGAAAAGCTAGGGGACAAATACCTCTCAGACCAAAAGGCGGCATTCCAATCCCAAGGGATCGCATTCTATTTCTAGTGTCCCCGGAAAGCACCCTGTTGAAGATCGGGGTCCGAGTCTTTTCTTCGATGCGGTATGCGCTTGCACCAGAGTCGAAGGGCTTCCCAGTGGATGAGGAAGATCACCTTCAGGGTAATGAGCGGGTATTTGAATGTGAGGATGGCTAGGTTTGAGGGAGTGAGTTCCACGCGATGCCCAGTGAGCGTGCTGATGAGTACTTTTTCTTCTCCCTGAAAATCGTCAATGGCAATGCGAAGCCTTTCGCCGGGTTGATCAAATCGAAAATCAAACTCCAGATCGGGCGGTGAGAACGGCGAAACGTAGTAGTTTTTAGCCACACGGATGTGGAATCCTCCTGTGAGTGGATCCAAGGGAACCAAGTAAGGCTTAAGCTCGCCAAAGGTATTGCCGACCTGAACAACGGAGGTGAGAGGGCGACCATTTTCATCGAAGCAAAAGAAAATGGAAATCGGATTGAATGTGTATCCGAGAAAGCGCGGGAGGGTAAAAAGGCGAATGCGTGCGGGTTTCGTGGAGAAGTCTTGTGTCTCGAGGAAGCTTTCCAGGTTTGCTCTGAGTCCTGCGCTGTGAAATTGGAAGTAATCCTCGTTTCGAAGCGCATAGAGGTTGGGTTCATTGTGTGAGAAAAAGGGGATGCGGTTCGAGACTTCCGCGAGTTCATCAAGGTCGAGGTAAAAAAGGAAAATCCGGTAGGAAAATTCGTGCCGCTTAGGGGAGAGGCGGCGGTGCATGACCGCGCACTCGTAAAGGCAGGATGCCTGCGCCGTCATACTCGTAGGTTGGGTCGCAGGACGGATGCCAGATCGACGGCGGAGCTGTAGGCATCCTCGTGGAACCCATGGCGAAAATAACTTCCGCAAAAGAAAACCCTTTGGCTTGGGGAACGGGTGTTGAGTTTGGAAAGGTCTCGCTGAGCCTTCATGGCTTCGAGCGTGTAAACAGGATGATCGTAAGTCGTCTGATAAAGGATCGATTCAGGGCGAATCGTTTCGGAGCCATTCACGGAGACAAAGTAGTCCCGTTTTTGCGAGACGCCTTGAAGGGCGTTCATCCAATAGTGGGTTGTCGCCTCGCTTTGGCCAGAAGCATCACGTTGGATGCGGTAGTTCCACGACGCCCAGGCGCGGCGAGTTTGAGGCATCACGCTTTTATCGGTATGCAGTGTGGCGATATTTTTTTGATAGCGGAATGCTGGCAATAGCCGACTTTGTAGCGCATCGGGCTCCGCCAGCATCGCCAAGGCTTCATCAGCATGACTGGCGATAATGACGCGATCAAATTCCAGATCAGTACCATCCTCCAGCCTCACGCTCGACGAGGTGGTATTTTCGCGCACTTCGACGACCTTCGCTGGAAGGCGAACAGGATCGAGGGCGGCGAGGATTTTTTTCATGTAGGCTTGAGATCCCCCACTGACGGTGAACCAAGGATAATGAGTGCTAACGCCAAGGAAGCCGTGGTTTTGAAAAAAACGAATGAGACTGAGCGCCGGGAATTCGCGCATTTTTCCGGGCTCAGTGGACCATACCGCCGAACTCATCGGAAACAGATAGAGATCTAAAAAATCCTGACTCAGTCCGTGCTGGCGGGTGAATTCCTCCACGGTGCATTCGAGTGAGGCGGGATTTTCGAGTGCCTTTCTCGCGACACGAAAAAACCGCATGATTTGGGCGATGAGGAAATAAAAGCGGGGTTTGAAAATATTGCTTCTTTGCGCAAAAAGTTTGTTGAGCCCCATCCCATTGTATTCCAGGCCAGTCGGCTCGTGCTGGACGCTGAAGGACATCTCCGCCGGTTTTGTGTCCACCCGCAACTCCTCAAAAAGGCGAACAAGGTTCGGGTAGGTGGCGTGGTTGAAAACGATGAAACCTGTATCGATTGGAATTTGAACGCCGTCTTCCTCAACAAAAACGGTGTTCGTGTGTCCACCCGGTCGGGATTCACGCTCGATGAGAGTGATGGCGGCATTGTGGCGGAGTTGCCAAGCAGCGCCCATTCCGGCTATGCCGGAACCAATAACGGCAACGCGCTCCCTCACGATGCAACGCGGCTTGCAGCTTGCTCGTAGACTTTTTCAGGCACGGATTTGATATCCCTAACGATTCCAAGCAGTCCCATCAGTCTTATGAGGTAGTAAGATATGTCGATTTCCCACCAGTAGAATCCCTGTCGGGCTGAGGCTTGATATTGGTGGTGATTGTTGTGCCAACCTTCGCCGAGTGTGATGAGAGCTAAAAACAGGCTATTTCGGCTATCGTCATCATTGTCAAAGCGCTTGCTTCCCATCGTGTGGGCGAGCGAATTCACGAAGCAGGTGCCGTGGAAAAGAAGGGTCGTGCTGATGAAGAAGCCCCAAATGACCATCTGCCATCCTGAAGTTCCTAAACTCGGCGCGAACATCTCGAGAAGGGCGCCAGATGTGAATAGCAGGGCAAAGAGGGCAATCGGGCCGATCACATCGAAGCGATTGAGGAAAACCAACTCGGGAAACTTCACCAAATCGCGAACCAGTTTGTAGTCGGTGGGGAAATTTTTGCTGCTCGTGAGCCAACCGATATGTGCCCAAAGGAAACCTTTGGCGACGGGCGAGTGGGCGTCCACATCTTCGTCTGAGTGCGCGTGATGGTGGCGGTGGACGGATGCCCACCAGAGTGGACCGCGTTGCATCGCCGTGAGGCCAATGATGGCAAAGATAAACTGCATTGGACGCGACGTATGGTACGCCCGATGGCAAAAGTAGCGGTGGTAAAATGCGGTCACAGCAAACATGCGAACAAAATATAAAGCAATCGCCACGCCTACCGCCACCCAACTCCACCCAGTCCAGATCACGCCAATGCACCCCATATGCAAAAAGATAAATGGGATGGCACGGCTGAATTCAAAGCGCTCGGGAAGTGCGCGTACCTCATCCGCTCCGTTCGGGAAGTGGTCGGAGTCAATCGCGTTGACAATGGTGGTGAGGATTTTTTTCACGTGTGAACCTATTCTTCTACGACTCCGAGAAGAGCAAGGATGCGATTAAGGTCATCGCCGCCGTAGTATTCGATTTGAATGGATCCCTTTTTTTCGCCGTGGTGGAGCTGGACTCGAGTGGCGAGGCGGTGGGTGAGTAGATTTTGAATCCGAGTGATGGCTGGAGTGATGTCGGGTGTTCCTTTGTCTCCCCGACGCATGGGCGTTCGGCCCGATTTGGCATGCTGCTGGGCGGCCATCTTTTCAGCAGTACGCACGGAAAGGCTGTTGCGGAGAATCTGGTCCGCGAGCCACTTCTGCTCATCCTGATTTTTAAGGGAGAGGAGGACCTTGGCGTGCCCCACGGTGAGGCGTCCGTGCTTGAGTTGCGATTGCACCTCATCGACGAGATCCAATAGACGCATGGCATTGGCTACCGAGGCGCGGCTTTTGCCCACACGCTTCGAGATTTCCTCTTGGGTGAGCTTAAATTCGGAGTATAGCTTCGCGTAGGCGGCGGCTTCCTCGATCGGATTCAGTCCCTCGCGTTGCAGGTTTTCGATCAGCGCCAACTCGAGAACTTCGCGATCAGTGGCTTCCCGAACGATGACCGGAGCCTCGGTGAGGCCGAGTTCCTTCGCGGCTCTCCATCGACGTTCACCAGCGATGAGTTCATAGACTCCATCGACCTTTCGGACGATGAGTGGCTGAATGATGCCGCGCTCACGAATGCTCTCGACTAACTCGTGAAGGTGCTCGGTGGGAAACTCCTGCCGAGGCTGTAACGGGCTTGGTATGATATTGCCCAAGCGGACTTTTTGGATTCTTTCACCATGTTCTTCAGAGGGGGCCGGACTGGCCACTCTCTTATTGATGAGTGCGCTAAGACCTTTGCCGAGTGCTTGCTTTGCCATGACTGAGGAGCCTAAACATGAAGTATTCCGCCGACAAGGAGAAGCGAGGATGTTTTGAGCGGAAATTCGACTATGTTTTTTTCACATTTGGATATTTGGGAGGATGCGACGGCTCGATCTGCGGCTGGGCAGATGGCCTGCGATGAGGCATTGCTTCAGCATGCCGATAGGCCGATTCTTCGTTTCTACGAGTGGGCGTCTCCTGCGGCAACCTTCGGTTATGCCCAGCGCTTGGAAAAAATTCGCCATTTTGCAGAGGGTCGCCCGCTGATGCGGAGGTGGACAGGGGGAGGGGTGGTTTTGCACGGGGAAGATCTGACCTTGGCGTTGGCTATACCAGTGAGCGATACGGTGGCTGGTATGACGTCCATGGGTATCTACCGTGAAATTCATGAAGGTCTTGTCGCAGCGCTTTCGGTGACTGACGGCGGGATACGGTTGGTTTTGCCTGAGGATTGTCGTGAAGGACCAGCTTGTTTCCAAAGTCCCGTGCCGCTCGATATCGTCCTTGATGGTCTAAAAATCTGCGGCGGGGCACTGCGCCGATCGAAAGCTGGCGTCCTCTATCAGGGTTCACTTCGTTTGAAAAACATCCCCATCGCAGCTATTGGTGGTGCTTTGTCACGTGAAAGCTCGAGATTTTCCATTCCCTCAAAATGGGACGCAAATGTGGCTTCTTTCGTTGAAAAAAAATACGGAACTGCAAGTTGGAACAACCTCAGATAGCCAAGCGTGCGTTTATTTTAAAATCTCAGCAGAATACCAATATGTCAGTTATCGGGATCACAGGCGGTATTGCTTCAGGTAAGTCCACATTTTGCAGAATGCTGGCTCACAGAATGGACGCTGAAAGATTTGATGCGGATGCCGAGGCGAGGATGCTACTCGAGCGGGATATTGAAGTGAGGAAGGCGGTGATTCGGGAAATATCATCTGCCGCCTATGATGAAAACGGTGAGCCCGACCGGGCGGAAATCCGACGAGTGATCTTTGCGGATCCTTGTGCCAAGGCGCGTTTGGAGGAGATTCTCCATCCGAGGGTGCGCGAGCGTTGGGTGTCTCTTGCCGCTGAGAAGAGGGAAACCTGCAGGCAGCTTTTGGTGGATATTCCCCTGCTGTTTGAAAACCATTTGGAATCGCATTTTTCGTTGGTGGTCACAGTGGCTTGCTCGCGTGAGACGCAAATCCAACGGGTGGTGGCCCGTGGGATTGAATCGCAAGTCGCTGAGAAGATTTTAGCTGCGCAGACCCCGACTTTAGAAAAAATCTCTCGCGCGAACTTTGTTGTTTGGAATGACGGGTGTTTGGAAGCACTCGAGTCTCAGGCCGATGAGTTGCTCAAACGCGGCCGGCTTGATCTGCATCAAGTCCTACCGCCTCAGCTATAGCCGAGGCAGTGCCAGAGAGTCGGGCTTCGATTTCACTCCAACTCGGTGCACCCGCCGGTTGGGAGCGGTTACTTGAAAAAATAGAAATGGCACGATCGATTGCACTGGCAAACATGGTGGCTGTTTGATCTTCGAGTGCGGAATCGTATTGGAGGAGGTTGATTCGGGCATCCGCCGCATAAAATCTCATCATTTCTCGGGCGACTCGAAGGTAGTCCGTGACCAGTTTTTGGGAATCAATCGAAACGGGAATGGTGGACCCTGTGGAAATGGTGCGAAGGAGACAAAGCGTCACATCGCAGGCCATTTTGTTGAGTCCGCCAAGCGGGTCTTTTTCGGAAAGGTCTTGGTGTTTGTGGTCGTAGGTTTCGGCAATATCGACCTGACAAACGCGATGGGGATCGCAGAGGCGAAAAACATCAGCCATCATTCCCGTTTCGACTCCCCAGTCCGAAGGAAAACGAATCTCCCGTACAACGCGGCGGTGGAGGCAGACCTCGCCGCTGATGGGATAACGGAAGTTTTGAAGGGATCCGAGCGTGGACGGAAAGCCGTCTAAATTCTCCATGGCGCGCAGGAGTGGACTGATCAAGAGTCGCATCACCCGACCATTCAGGCGATCGGAGAAGCGAGCACTGAAGCCCTTACTAACTTCAAATGCCATTTCCGGATGGGCTACGGGAAAGCAAAGTCGGGCTAGCATTTCACGACGGTAATTCACGATGTCGCAATCATGAACGGCCACAAAGGGAGAATCCGTCGCGGATAGGGCATATCCGAAGCAAAGTCGCATATTCCGACCCTTCCCCCTCGCGCCGGGATCCAGACCGGCGCTTTCGAGTTGGGTGATGATGGCGCTCATTCGAGGTCCGTCATTCCAAAGGACTGCCGTTTCTTGAGGGAGTTTCTGAAAAAGCGAGCGGGCGAAATGGTATTGGGATTCATCAGCTCCATCGAGACCAACGATGACATGGCGAATGAATCGGGTCTGATTGAGTTCCTCCAAGATGGCGGCAAGGACGGGAGAATCGAGATCTCGTGCATGGCATGGCAACACGAGAGCAATTGCCGGGGAGAGTTCGTTGAGTTCCTTCTCGAGCTTTATGTAATCCGGGTTGCCGAGGTGGTGAAGCGTGGCAATGCCGCCGTGCTGGTAGAAATCAGAC
>JBILZC010000122.1:0-5421 GCA_044377415.1 Terrimicrobiaceae bacterium
TTTACGATGGGATTGATGGGATGAATTTGAGCTCATACTTGATGCATCATGTCTAGCAGCTAGACAATAATCAAGCTAAAAAAATAGAAGCTCTGAAGGGATCACTAACTTTTTTGTCCTGCACCCTTCAAGCAGCTTCCAAGGCATTTTTGGTTGCCCTCAGGGAATCAACCCGATAGTTGTTCAGCTATCTGATATGGAAAATACCTTGGCCTCTCGAGAATTGCAGATCGAGCGCAAACACGTCATCATTGAATTGCGCGAAAATGACCGGGGAAGATTTCTCAAAATCACCGAAGAGGCCCACGGTCGCCGGAACTCAGTGATCATACCCAGCACGGGTTTGGATGAGTTTGAAACCCTCCTCGACGAGGTCCTCACCGCTGGCGAAGAAATCGAATAAGGCCCGCGTTTTCAAATCCCGGACAAGCTCGTCCGTCGTTACTTTTTCCACCTCTCGAGGGATTCCTCGTGCAAATGCCGCCGCTTGAAATAGCGCGAAAATATCCCGTATCTCGGACTGAAAAAGTAGGCAAGAATGAATGCGGCTCCGAGTATCAATACGATGGCCGGACCGGATGGGATATTCGCCCAGAAGGAGAAAAGCAACCCCACGACCCCGCCAACCATCCCGAGCGCTCCGCCACCCCAGAGAATCGTATCAAAGGAATCACTTAATAAGTAAATCGTCGCGGCCGGCAAGATCAGCAATCCCAGTGACAAGAGCACACCCACGGCTTGAAGCGAGGACACCATGGCCAAAACAATGAGTAGGATCAGCATCCCCAAAAGCCCCCCAACCGGAACCCCCTGACTCCGCGCAACGGAAGCCTCGAAGATTGCGAGTAATAGCGGACGCTGAAATACCACGAGAAGGATCAGCGCGACACAAGTGATCGCATAGCTCGTCCAAAGATCGCTATCCCCCACCCCGAGGATGTTACCAAAAAGGAAGTGATCCAAACTCACTTTCACGCCGGCATATTTGATCAGGGCGATACCGACAGCAAAGGCGATGATGTAGAGGGCGGCGATGGCCGTCTCTTCCTTCACCCGCGAACTTCTTGAGATAATGTGCCCACCCAAGGCAACAAAAATGGCCGCCAGAAGACCACCTAAAAGTAACCCCGCCGGTGAGAGACCGACTAAAATGGCTGAGACAGCGAGGCCAGGCAGAAGCGAGTGCGAAAGCGCATCGGCCATGAGCGCAAGGCGCCGAATAACAACAAAGGCACCGAGAAAGCCATTCGTGAAACCAATCAACACACACGCCAATAGCGCGCGCTGCATGAATTCGTATTGGAAAGGTTCGAGAATCCAGTTCATGCGTGATCGTGGTGATGACCGCTAAAAACGTGCATCGTGTAAGCGCGGTCGAGGTTTTCTTTGGTGAAGGCTTCTGCCGTGGGACCGCAGGCCACGGCTTCGCCATTGATTAGGAGAATGTGATCAAACAGGCCCTCCACGCTTTTGAGGTCGTGATGGGAGGCCATGACGAGCTTCCCCGCATCGCGGAGGCGGCGCATGGCCACGGCAAAGGCTTCCGACGCGTTGCGGTCAAGTCCAGTGAAAGGTTCGTCGAGCAGGTAGATGTCGGCCTGTTGAGCCCAGGCTCTAGCAAGAAAGGCCCGCTGTTGCTGCCCTCCAGAAAGCGCAGATATCTGCCTGTCTGCTAAGTCGGCCAGATCGCAAATTTCCAATGCTTCGGCGACAGCTGCAGCATCTTTAGCAGAGAATTTCCCCCATTTTCCCAAGGACGGATACCGCCCCATCTCAACGAGTCCTCGGATGGTGACAGGGAAATCCCAATCCACCGCTTCGCGCTGGGGAACGTAGGCGATGGCTCGACCGGAAGGCCCGCTCAGCTCGTGGCCACGAAACTCGATGCGCCCCGTCTCAATCGGCAGCAAGCCAGCGATGGCTTTGAGCAAAGTGGTCTTGCCTGCCCCATTCGGTCCCAGCAACGCGATGCAGGATCCGCATTGGAACGCAGCGGTGAGATGGTGAACGGCCGGGATCCGATTGTAGCTGACGGTGACGTCTTCGAGAATGAGGTGATGGCTCATGGGACAGGAATGGAAACAACGTCTTCAATAGATTTGCTGCCCCAAAGCGTGACATCGGTCAGGGGCTTTCCGGCAACACGCACTTCGACTCGGAGTGCGGCATTTTTTTGAGGAGAAGCAAACTGGGCCTTCACCACGAGATCCTCGGGATTGACGGAACCCATCGCATAGGTGGCGCTCAGCGCATCTGCTGCTGGAGAAGATTCGAGCGCCTTTTGACCGATGGCAGAAACACTCAGGAGCGCGGGAGGCGAGGCGGTGAGTGTGATTTCGTAGGTGGCGATGTTTTTCGAGGAGGATTCCGCATTCAACGCCACAATAACTGGCTCCGAGCGTTTGCGAGTGAGGATAAAAACGGGAATGCCTGCGATCGAGAGACAGCAGATCAAAATAGCCAACCTCAGTATCGGATGTCCTCTCATGGTTTACTGTAGAGCTCTTATGATCGTAGTGACATTGCTCCGCATCATTCCAATATAGGTTCCCTCTTCGCCAGTGCCGAGACCATCGGCGAAGAGCGTGCCACCCAGACTCGCGCCGGTTTCAACCGTGATTTGCTGAAGAATTTTGGGGTTCTCGATATTTTCAGCGAAGATGGATTTCACTCCAAGGGATTTGATTTTTTGAATGAGGTTTCGGACTTTCTGTGATGACGGCTGGTCAGATGTGGAGATCCCCTGCACGGGGAGAACCTGAAACCCATAGTCCCTTGCGAAGTAGCCAAGAGCATCGTGGGACGTCACGAGAATCCTTTTACTTTTGGGCAAGACGGCCAGTTGCAGGCGGGTCCATTTCGCCAAGCCTTTGAGCTTATCCTCAAATGCCTTCGCATTCGCCTGAAAGTCCGCGCGGCCATCCGGGTCCACTGCAATGAATGCATCTCGAAGCTGAAGCGTGACGGCCTCAACATTCGCGATGCTATGCCACCAATGGGGATCTGCCGCATCGTGCGAATGGCTGTGGTCGTGATGATCTTCTTCCGCGCAAGCGATCGGTTTCACCGCAGATCCCGCCACAACGAATGTGACTCCGCTTTTTTGCACACTGGAGCGAAGCTTGTCCAAATACGGCTCAAATCCCAACCCGCTCGCCAAGACAATCTGCACACTCGATATCTTTTTGATGTCGCCCGGCGTGGGTTCGTAAAGGTGTGGGTCGCTCCCGGGCTTAATGATCTCGAGTATCTCCACCCGATCGCCCCCGACATTCCGAGCGATATCGGTAAGCACCGTGCTAAGCGAAGCCACCTTGATCGACTCCGCAGAGACCCTCGTCGCAAGACCAATGAAAATCAAAACTAAAAAAATGTGACGCATGAACCAATCATCCTAATAACGACATTTACTGCAAGTCAATTGCATTTCAAAAAATGAATGGATTGCATGAAGCCGCAAAGCAAAGCAAGATTTACAGCCTATAAAAAAACTATGGCTGATTACGATTTGATAGTGGTGGGCGGCGGACCGGCGGGCTACGTCGCAGCGATTCGCGCGGGACAACTGGGCAAGAAAGTGGCCTGCGTCGAGATGGATCGCGCGGGCGGCACCTGTTTGAACTGGGGCTGTATCCCGACGAAGTCCCTTCTCAAAAATGCTGAGGTTTACCAGATGATCAAAAACCACGCTGGAGACTTTGGTCTCAAAGTCGAAGGCTTGACCTACGAGTGGGACAAAGTGATCGGACGTAGTCGCAAGGTGGCCGACCGACTGGCTGGCGGGATCGAAATGCTCTTTAAGAAAAACAAAGTCGACTACATCCGGGGTGAAGCCACGATCCCAAAGTCTGGCGTGGTCGAGGTCACGGACAAGGACGGAAAAAAAGCCGAGCATAAGGCCGCCAAGATTCTCATCGCAACTGGCGTGGTGACCCGTGAGATGCCAGGATTTCCCTTCAATGGCAAGAGCGTGATCGGCAGCCGCCAAGCGATGGCTTTGGAAAATCAGCCAAAGGAAATCATCATCATCGGAGCCGGCGCCATCGGCATCGAGTTTGCGTATTTTTTCAATGCTTTCGGGACCAAAGTGACCGTGGTCGAGATGCAACCGAACATTCTTCCAGTCGAAGACACCGAGGTTAGCCAGACACTGGAAAAATCCCTCGCCAAGCAAGGGATCAAGCTCCTCACCAACACCAAAGTCGACAAGGCGGAAACCACCAACAAAGGCGTGCGCCTCACTGTCACCGGTAAGACCACCGAGACAATCGAAGCCGACATCGCGCTGGTCGCTATCGGCGTTTCGCCACTCATGCCCACCGGAATGAATTTTGAGACCGACGCCAAGGGCTACCTCAAGACCAATGAAAACTATGAGACGAACGTGAAGGGCGTTTACGGCGCGGGGGACATCATCGGGCCACCCTGGCTCGCTCACGTCGCCAGCTACGAAGCCATGCAGGCCGTCGAAGGAATGTTCACGGGATCCAAGCCTAAGAAGGTTTCGATTTTCCCAGGCTGCACGTATTGCCAACCGCAAGTCGCCAGCGTGGGACTCACGGAACGCGCGGCGAAGGAAAAGGGTCTCAAATTCAAAGTTGGCAAATTCCCGTTTCTGGCCAGCGGCAAAGCCCAAGCGGTCGGCGAGAGCGAGGGATTCGTCAAACTCCTCGTCGGAGAGAAGCACGGCGAAATCCTTGGCGCCCACATCATCGGCGCGGATGCCACCGAGATGATTGCCGAGCTGGGACTCGCTATGACGATGGAGGCGACTTACGAGGAACTGATCGCCACTATCCATGCCCATCCAACGCTGAGCGAGGCGATCCATGAAGCCGCGCACGCCTCACAGGGCCACGCGATTCACTTCTAATAGTAGACCTTCCAGCCAAGACTCGATCGCAAGACGGGTCTTGGCTTGTTTTTTAGGTGAACTTCACCTTCGGGTAGGTTTTGAGATAATTGTTCACTTCCGCAACAAAGGTATCGCCGAACTCGGACTGCTTTCTCTCGCTGATGCCCTCAATGAAACGAAGATCGGCAACCTTGGTCGGATATTCCCGAGCCATGTGGCGCAGGGTATTGTCACCAAATATGACATAAGCCGGCACGGCCCGTTCGTCCGCGAGCTTTTTGCGCAACTTGCGAAGGCGATCGAAGAGCGTTTCGTCACAGGCGATTTCACCCGCGCGGGGAGCCGCCACCTTTTTCACCGCCATCGTCTTCGTGAGCATAATGACCCTCCGGCTCCTCAACGCATCCAAGCCTTCAGGGCTCAGTGAAATCGTGGGAAATTGGCCGGTATCCTGCGCCAGAAGCCCGGCTCGCAGCAACTCCCGCCCGATAGCGCTCCACTCGGGGCGGCTCAATTCCTTGCCAATCCCATAAGTCGTGAGTTGGTCGTGTCCCCAGCGACGGATT
>JBILZC010000123.1:0-5412 GCA_044377415.1 Terrimicrobiaceae bacterium
TCCATGCAACTTGATTCCAGCTGTTTCGCACCCGCCGTATTCGTGGTGCTGCCGAATATCGTGGATTTCGTTCCCGGTGATTGTTGAGAAACTGCATCCCAGACTGCCAATAATCCCGCCTTGTCCACAATTATAGATGTGGTTATTCCGCACGACATGGCTGCCGATATTCTTGCGGTCCCAACCGCGTTCCAAGCCAACGCGAATCGACCGATTGTAGTTCATCGTGTTGTCGAACTCGTCACCATGTTTCCCCAGCGTCACCCCGCTGCAGGTGGAGTAACGAATCGTATTGTCTTCGATCAACCAACCTTTCGACCAGTTGGTGCCGATCGCCCCGATCTGCTCTGCTGTAGGCGGGGCCCAAGGGGTCGCTGCCTGCTCCAGAGTGAAACCCTTCACCGTGATGTAGTTCATGCCTGTCTCTTCGGGATAGAAAATGCTTTGCCGCACATTGATTTCGACCATTTCCTTGTTCGGGTCCACACCCTTGAATTGCGCCCAGATGGTGGTGGATTCTTGATCCACCTCGGCAAACCAATAAGCTGTCTGGGCATCGTCCTGCAGCTTCTGTGGACGCGCCTTGAACACCAACGTGATTTTATTTTTTCCGCTAAGCCCTTCGCTTAAGTTAGCTTGAAATGGCTGGAAACTGGTCCATTCCGCAGTGAAGCCGACATCGATCGTGCCCAGTAATTCTCCGCCTGCGTCACCTTTCCGAATTTCCACAAGGCCTCCATCGACTGGCGAAGCTGCGTGAATCGTCAAGTTTTTGGCATCTACGCCGAAATCCATCTCAAAGGATAACACGGAGCCGTCTTTCAGCTTGCCGACACTGGTTGAGCCATCAGGGAGGTTCGTTGTTTGCAATGGGTCGCTGGCGGTTTGATACTTGGACGCAAGCAAGGGTTGGCCATCCTTTCCGTTCCCAACCAATTGCCGGAGATTCATGAGTTCAGGTCTAGAGTTTTCAGCGCCTTCTCCCGTTGCCGACTTTAGTATTTGGCTTTTGCGTGCGGCTTCTTTAAGCCAGTGACCATTGAGGTAAACCGCCCCCGTGTGATAAGGACGCTTGGCCTCATACCAGTCCCCGCGCACCAGATCGTTGTAGGGATTGAATTTCCCGAAGAAGTTGTTCGGCAGGGTGACTTTCCACACATCGTTCTCCACCGGAGCCCATGTCGTGATCTGCTCAGAGCCTTTGATGACCACCTTGGCCCCCGGAGCGGCCTGGTAGGTGATGCGCTTGTCATCGGAGGTTCCACCCCGTGGCGGATTAATCCTCTCGCGATAAATGCCTTCTTGCACGGTGATCGTATCTCCAGGCTGAGCTTTGGACGCCGCCGCCGAGATCGTCTTCAGCGGCGCTGCCTTACTGCCGTCACTCGCATCGCTTCCTGCGGGTGAGACATGAAACTCGGCTGCAAGTGCCGTCGAGCAAAAAGCGATCACAGTTCCTAATTGTATTATTTTATTCATATTGGGGTTATTGGGCGGTGAGTATTGCGGCATTTACGATGTCTTTGATGCGGGATTCTGGAGAGACCTTTAAATTCCCCACTTTTCCATTTTCCTCCCGCCCTTCGACAGTTGTTTGGTAGGGTGCGTGGAGTTTGAAAAAGGCGTTCCGATGCCGCCTGGAAGATATCCGAAAGATGAGCCCCCGGCCATTGCGGGATCGTAGGGTTGCTCGATGCTGCAGTCGTGCGGTAGATCGAGTTTCCGCCACTTCGCATCATCGAAAACAGGGGACTCGCCACCCGATGCCTCAACGAGACGAAAGGCCCAATCCTCCGAGAAGCGAACATGCGCCCGAGCCTCGCCAGTGCTCGCTCCGCAGAGACCCATTCCGGTTGTCGCGAGAGCGAACAGCCATACTAAAAAAAAGAGTCGGAATGCGTTCATCGGGGATCTTGTTGTCATTTTGAAATGGATCTGATTCGCGAAAGTGGAAAAATATATAGCAGCAAAGGCCTCTCAGTCATCCTAGCCATTTGGCTAGATGGAAAGTGCCGGGCTCCGCTGCCAACTCGAAAAACCGCATAGAAACTCGCAAAAGGAAATAATCGTGCTCCGAAAAAAATGGCTAAATGGCTAGGTTGTCAGAATCGATAATGGGCTTAATGAGAGAGGCGATGGCCAACCCCATTTGTCTTTTTGAAATGATAGCCGCCCCTTTCCCGCAAGGAACTTGCCCCTTCTCCCATCAATTCATGCCCGTCCGCGCAGCGTCTCTGGCATTGACTTTGCTGACACCGCCTGAAATTCATGCGATGTCCTATTATCCTAACGAATCCGCATCCGGCTTCAGCACGGCCCCACGGCACAGTGGGTGCCAAAAAAGCCCATGAAGGTGCTGTGGGAACACTTTTCCGTACATGATCGTCACATATCCCAATGATAAATCGCTTATGATCGACCTCGCCTTTGTCCGCGTTGGGAACTGCCTCCGCTGGCCGTTCGTTTTTCTTCAACTCTCCGCATTCGCCGTTTTCTCGCACGGCTCTCCGCTCGAGAAGCTCGACGGGGTGGGGGATGCCGATGTTTCGCTCGATGGCACCTGGCATTTTCAGATTCCCGCGCCGGAGGGCTTTGGGAAGGAACTCGCCGAACCGACGGGTTGGAAAACCATGCCGGTGCCGGGCGATGTGTTCCGCGAAGGGCATCCGATCAAGGAGAACATCCCGATGGCCTACAAGCGCAAGGTTTCCATTCCCGCCGACTTCGCGGGACAAAAAATCCGCCTCCGCTTCGAGGGTGCACATGAATTCACGAAGGTCTGGGTGAATGGAAAGTTCATCACCGAGCATCAGGGTGGCTGGACGCCATGGGTGTGCGACATCACCTCGGTAGTGACTCCCGGGCAGGAGGCTTGGATCGCGCTCGAGATCACCGACCTCAGCAAGGACATCGCTTTTAATGGCAAGCGCCTCCGCGCGATCGGCGGGTTGGTGCGAAGCGTTTCGCTGCAAGCGCGTCCGAAGTCTTTTTTTGAATTTCCCATCGTCTCGTCACCTTTTTCGGAGGACCGCAAGACCGCAACCCTCACCGTCACCGGACAGGTGGAAACGCCCGACCCGAAAGCGACTGCCTCGTTCCGCCTGTTCGATCCCGAAGGCAAGGACGTCCCGCTCGCCACGCCCGATTGCCAGCTCGACCAGTCGCAGGTCACTTGGAAGGCGGAGGTCGCCTCGCCTCAAACTTGGGATGCCGAGCATCCGCGCTTGTATCGCCTCGAGATCACGAGCAAGGCACCTGGGCAACCCACGGCGGTTTACTCGAAGCGGATTGGTTTTCGTGACATCCGTTTCGACGAAAAACACAACCTGCTCATCAACGGCAAGAGCGTGAAACTCCGAGGCGCTAACCGCCACCTCGTGAACCCGCTCAAGGGCTTCGTTCCAGAGCCTGCGGTCGACAACATCGATGTGGATCTTTTCAAGGAGGCGAACATGAACTTCGTCCGCACTTCGCACTACCCGCCAGGCATCGGCTTCGTCGAGCAGTGCGACGAGAAGGGGCTTTATGTGAACCTCGAATCGGCCGTGCTCGATTGCGGCAAGGCCAACAGGGAGTCGCGCGACATGCACGACGACTCGCAATACGAGCACCTCTTCACCAACCAACAGCGCGAGGTGATGCTCAACTACGGCAGTCACCCCTCGATCATCATTTGGTCTTTGTGCAACGAAAGCGTCTTCGGCCGGAACTTCGCGGCCACAGCCGAGTTCGCCCGCAAGCTTGATTCCTCACGCAAGATCACGGCGAGCTATCAAGTGAAGGACGACCCCGAGCACAAAAGCTATGATATCAAAAGCTGGCACTACCCCTCGTGGAATCAGAGTTACGAGAAAACCGACAGGCCTTACATTTATGACGAGTGGATGCATGTGCTCGGGCATGGCGTGGAATTGTGGGTTCATGACCTGAACTCGCGCGATTATTGGGGGCGCAGCCTCGACCACGCTTGGACCTCGCTTTTCTCCTCTAACGGCAGTATCGGCGCGGCGATATGGAATTACTGCGACGACATGACGATCTTGCCCGACCCCACCGCCAAATTCTCGCGCGGTGCCGTGAGGCGCTTCCACAAAGGTGATGCAAGAATTCCTGTCGGCGAAACCAGCACGCTCCCGAACATATTCGGCACCGCCCGTTGGGGTATCATCGACGAATGGCGCCGGCCGAAGCCGGAATTCTGGAATGTGAAAAAAGCCTACAGCCCGGTGCGCTTGCTCGAAACGCAGGTCGCGCAATTCGAGCCCGGCAAACCCATTTCCCTGCCGGTGCAAAACCGCTTCGACCACACCACGCTCGACCAGATCACGATGCGCGTGAGCTACGATGGCAAAACACAGGAACTCGCCTGCCCGCCCATCGAGCCGCATAAGAAAGGCACGATCGAACTCCCCGCCGCCGATTGGAAAGCCAGCACCGAGGTTGCCGTGTCCTTCCTCGACCGCTCGAAGAAGCTCATCGACGACTACCACATCGCCCTCGGCACCTCGGCAAAACCCGAAGCCCCCGCGCTGGAAGGCGCCCCCGAAGTGGTCGAGGCCAACGGCCAGATCACCATTCAAGGCGAGAAATTCGCTGTCGTGATCGACCGCGCCACCGGCCTCATCCAAAGCATCAAACACGGCGAGGCCAGCATTCCCCTCGTTGGCCCGATACCGCACATTTTCAAACTCGAGGAATTCCATCTCATGGGCATCAATCCCGATATCGGGAAGACCCCTTCTGTGATTACAAAAACTGTCATCTACGAGAGTCCCTTTCTTGACGCGTGGAAATTGAAAGACATCCGCATCGAGAAAAAAGTCTTCGCCGTCGTGGTCCATATCACCGGAAGCCTCGAGGCATTCAATGTCGAATACACATACTCCATCGCCGCCAACGGGCGCATGGACATCAGCTACCATTTCAAAAACATTCCGCCACTCGACACCACCGGTAAACTGCCGCGCACCGGCGAACCAGTGAATCTGGAGGTCGGCATCAAATTCCAGACCAGCGACCAGTTTGACCGGCTCCACTGGGACAAAAAATCCTATTGGTCGTCGTATCCAGAGGGCCACCTCGGTAGTGCCAAGGGAAGCATCGAGCTCTTCAGCGCCGACAAGCCAGCCTGGGCGCAAAAGCCAGCACAGCCATGGAACAAGGATGTCTGGGATTTCTACCTCATGGGTTGGCCGGTGCCCGAGGGCAAACTCCTCACCTACGAAGCCAGCGCTGCCAAGCAGGCACTCCGCACCTACACCTTGGATGACAGGGAGGCGAACTTCGCCCTCACCGTCTATGGCGACGGCGAAACCACCACCGCCCGCTACGGACAGTTCAAGGACAACCAATACTACCTCTACCTCCTCGATACGCTCGACTACGCCCTCAAGTGGGGCAACTACTCCGCCA
>JBILZC010000054.1:0-15787 GCA_044377415.1 Terrimicrobiaceae bacterium
TCGACCAGCCAGGGATTTTTTGAATTTCATCAAAAACCAGAAGCGCTGGACCGGTTTTTGCTTTGTAGCGAACCAAATCCCATTGCTGGTAAACCCAATCCCTTTCCTTGATTGTGGGATCATCCGGCGATGCGTAGTGCGAGGGAAGCGGATAAGATTCCAAAACATGTTAAGCTGAGTAAAATAACTCAATGTTTCAGTTGTTCTTTTAAAGCGGGGGGTAGAGATAGTTTTAAGTCATTAATCATTAATTTTTAAGTTGGGACGTCGGGCTACCGCGCGGCGGAAATTGATTGACCACCGAGGACACCGAGATCACGAAGGCCCGTTGAGACTCGTCACCAATAAATCCTAGGGCCGATGTCGGAGGGGAGGGGATTGGGTGGAGGAGCTTCTTGTTTGAGGAGGGATTGCCGCGTTTCTGAGGGGGATTTGCCGTAAATGCGGGTGAAGCAGCGGGTGAAATAAAGCGGATTTTCAAAGCCGCATCGGTCGGCGATTTCTTTGATCGCGAGGCTGGATCGCCCGAGCAGAGCCATGGCGAGTTGGAGTTTGAGCAGGCGAAATGTTTCCATGGGCGCGTGGCCGAGGGCTTTTTGAAAGAGGCGGCAGAGGTGTTTTTCTGTGACGCCTGCGCGCTTGGAAAGCTCCCCAAGTTGCAGGGCGTGATGGGGATTTGTGTCGATAATCGACCTCATGAAATTCAATGAGGCGTGGACTTGCTCGGGCCGGCGGTAGGCGACGCTGAGACCCTCTTCGCCCGATGGGTTGAGCAAAATGCCCAAAAGGCACTCCATGAAAAGGCTCTCCTCGGGCCAAGCCCTCAGGGTTGGCCAAGCGGTTTCGCCATGCGTGGCGATGCGGCCAAGCAAATGGCGGAGCATCGGGGCGATGACTGTGGCGGGGTTTTCGAGAAGAATCGGCCACTTGCCGAGCGCGGGCCACTCGCGGGGAACGCTCTCGATGTCAAAATGCACATAGGCATGTCGCGTGGAGGACTTCGTGTCCCAAGTGTAGGTCTCCTGGAAATCTGGACGTGCGAGAATGATGCTGCCGGGCGGAGCTTTTTGTTCCTCCCCTCCCAAGCGGTAGCTCGCCGTTCCCTCGATCATCAATACCAGTTCGAAATCCTGGAGAACGCGCGGTGCGAGCTTGTCGCCGGGGCGGTAATGAACCACCGAGCCATAAATATACTTGAGGGCGAGTCGGTCTGATTTACGAATTGGAGATGGCATGGGAAAAAAAGGGTAGCTGAAGCTTGGGGAGTTATATGGTCACAAATCAAGCAGAATGCGAATTTTGTGCATATTTACCCAACTCCTGCCCATTGGCAAAAAAACTCCGCAGTTTTATCGTGGTAAATGTGATCGGAGATTTTGGCAGATTTAACAGAACCCGCTTTTCCATTTCCGAAATCCAGAACCTGACTTAACCCAAACCCCAACCAACCATGAACGACGACCACGCCACAGCTACACTCACACGTCCGCCGAAGCACCTCGACTACAGTCTCACGGGCGAGAACTCCACGAGAGCGATCGAGCGCGGGCTTGCCGAGGCCGATTGGTATCAAAGCCCCGTGCCTCGCGCTGAGATGCGCAAACTTCTCGAGCGGCGTGACGGTCCGGGCATTCGCGATACGATTTTGTGGTTCGGCCTGCTGGGGCTCACAGGGTGGGGGACCTTCGCACTCTGGGGGACATGGTGGGTGCTGCTTCCCTACATGGCTTATGCTGTGCTCTACGCGACGGCGTCCGACTCCCGTTGGCATGAGGCAGGGCATGGCACCGCCTTCCGCACGGATTGGTTGAACAACTTCGTCTACGAGGTCGCGTCGTTTATGGTGATGCGTGAATCGGTGGTTTGGCGCTGGAGTCATACCCGTCACCACAGTGACACGATCATCGTCGGTCGTGACCCGGAAATCCAGATTCCGCGCCCTCCGAAATTGAGCGAATTATTTTTCGGGTTGTTCGCCATCGGAGTCTATCGCGGATACATCCCCAGCATTTTCCGTCATGCTGTCGGCCGTATTTCGGCTGATGAACGGACATTCATTCCAGAAACCGAGTTTTCAAAAATCACGCGTAACGCTCGGATCATCCTCGCGATTTATGCAGCAACCATTGCGCTGTCGGTCACGCTTCAAAGCTGGGTGCCAGTGTTTCTCATCATCTTGCCGCATTTTTTTGGCACATGGCTGATGATCGTGCACAACACGTCCCAACACGCGGGGCTTGCCGAGAACGTTCTCGACCATCGCCTGAATTGCCGGACCGTTTACATGAATCCCATTAGCCGATTCATCTACTGGAACATGAATTACCATGTCGAGCACCACATGTATCCGCTGGTGCCGTTCCATTCACTCTACAAACTCCACGCGCTCATCAAGGACGATTGTCCTCCCCCGTATCCCTCGATTTTTTCGACCTGGCGGGAAATTCTACCGACGATCATTCGCCAGAAAAAAGACCCGACTTATCATGTGAAGCGCGTCCTTCCGGCTCCCAAGGAACGTGCGGTCGAAGGCCTTGTTTCCGGTGATGCCAAGCCGGATACGGACGGTTGGGTGGAAGTTTGCGCCCAAGCCGATCTCGGCAAGGAGGACGTCCTTCGCTTTGACCACGGCAGAAAAACCTTCGCCCTTATTCGCGATGCGGAAGGCCGGCTCTTTGCGACGGACGGTATTTGCACCCATGGCAATAATCATCTCGCCGAAGGTCTCGTGAAAGGCGGTATCATCGAATGCCCGAAACACAACGGACGCTTCAACCTCGCCGATGGTTCGCCTGCCCGCGCTCCGATCTGCCGAGGCCTCGCGACGTATCCCATCGAGGTTCGCAATAATCGGATTTACCTGAATGTCATGAATCCTGGTGGGGCCGGAGCTCGCCAACAGAAAAGCCGCACGCTCCGCATTGTCAGCACCACCAACGTCTCGACCTTCATCCGCGAGATTGTGTTAGAACCGGTGGACGGCGCGCTGGCCTTCGAGCCCGGCGATTATCTGCAGTTCGCGATTCCTGCTTATGGTGAAATCTCCTACAGCAAATTCGATGTCCCCGAGCCTTATGCCACGGTCTGGAATCAACACAGAATCTTCGATCTTGTGGCCAAAAATCCGGATGAGGACAAGCGGAACAACTACTCGATCGCCAGCCACTCGGGTGAAGGCACGATCCGCCTCAATGTCCGTATCGCCACACCGCCTCCCGGTCAGGAATGCCCGACCGGCACTGGCTCGAGCTACATGTGGTCTCTGAAGCCTGGCGACACCGTGGACGCCATCGGACCATTCGGAGATTTCCATATCAAGCCGACCCGTAAAGAAATGGTCTACATCGGCGGCGGTGCAGGAATGGCACCCTTGCGCGCCCACCTCACACACCTCCTTGAGGTCGAGAAATCGGCCCGCCGAATTTCCTTCTGGTATGGCGCCCGTTCACGGCAGGAATTGTTCTACACCGATCTCTTTGAACAACTCACCACGAAGCACCAAAATTTCAGCTTCCACACCGCGCTTTCCGCGCCGCTCGACGAGGACAAGTGGACCGGCAACACGGGCTTCATTCACGAGGTCGTCCTAGCGAAAGCCCTCGAAAACCACGAGAATATTGCTGGGGTCGAGTTCTACCTCTGCGGGCCTCCGATGATGATCAAGGCCTGCACCAAAATGCTCGCCGATCTCGGCGTGCCTCCCGCGCACATCGCCTACGATGAGTTCTGATTTTTGACATCCGAAAGTCCTTTGATCTGAATCTAGGAAGACAGAGTATTTTCGGCAATTTCTTGATGTGATGAAAACAACCCACGCCGTCCGCAGAACTTTCCGTCAGAAACTCAAAAGTTGCGTGCCTTTCGGCATTGGCCTGACCAAACCGAAGCACTTTCGCGACATGTTCCATGTCGTTTGGAAGAACAGGGACAATCTTCCCTACGCGTGGAAAGTTATCACTCGGGGCGTGTGCGATGGTTGCGCGCTCGGCGTGGCGGGCCTTCACGATTGGACCGTGAAGGGACCGCATCTGTGTATGACGCGACTGAATCTTCTGCGCTTGAACACGGTCTCCGCGCTCGATGAGCGACTTCTTGCCGATATCTCGAAGTTGGAAAAAATGGACAACGCTCAACTGCGGGAATTGGGCCGCCTGCCGTATCCGATGGTCCGCGAAAAGGGCGCGCTGGGGTTTCGTCGCATTTCGTGGGATGAGGCGAATCAACGCCTCGGAGCCAAACTCCGCGCGACCGATCCCCGCCGAATGGCATTTTTTGTGACTGCGCGTGGCGTGACGAATGAAATCTATTACATGGCCCAGAAGGCGGCCCGATTCCTTGGCACGAACCATGTCGACAATGCGGCCCGCATTTGCCACTCGCCATCGGGCGCGGCGATGAAGGAGGCGCTCGGCGTGTCCGCGACGACCTGCAGCTACAAGGATTGGTATGGGACCGACCTTGTCATTTTTTTCGGCTCGAATCCCGCCAACGACCAACCGGTTTCCACAAAATATCTGCACGAATCCAAAAAACTCGGAACGAAAGTTGTTCTGGTGAATCCCTACTTCGAGCCCGGCATGAAAAAGTATTGGGTGCCATCCAATGCCGACTCTGCGCTCTTCGGGACGAATATCGCCGACTACTGGTTCCCTGTAAGCCAAGGCGGTGACATCGCCTTCCTCTCAGGCGTGATGAAAATCCTCTTCGCCGAGGGATGGGTTGCCCAAAACTTTATCGACCAGCACACGACGGGATTCGAGGAATTGAAGACCCACCTGGCGTCGATGGACTGGGAGGCGTTGGAGAAAGACGCTGGTCTAGACCGCGCGACCATGCAGGAATTCGCCGAACTCATCCGCGATGCAAAAAATGCCGTTCTCGTGTGGAGTATGGGCATCACCCAGCACCCGTTCGGCGGCGATGGGGTTCAAGCGATTCTCAATCTCGCGCTGGCGAGGGGTTACATCGGCCGCGACAAAAACGGCGTCATGCCGATTCGTGGCCATTCCTCTGTGCAAGGCGGCGCCGAGATGGGAGCCTATGCGACAGCCTTTCCCGGCAACAAGTCGATCACTCCTGAAAATGCCGAAAAACTTTCGAAGGAATACGGCTTCCCCATTCCCGACTGGCAGGGCATGGCAGCGACCGAAATGGTCGAGGCATGTGAGCGTGGCGAACTAGATTTCTTTTACTGCCTAGGTGGAAATTTTCTCCGCACCTTGCCTGAGCCAGACTATGTGCGGGACGCGATGAGTCGAGTGCCGGTACGAGTCCACCAGGACATCATCCTCACCGATCAGATGTTCATTCCGGCGCAAGAGGCTGTCTTTTTGCTGCCTGCCAAGACCCGATACGAACAAGACGACGGAGGCACCGAGACGAGCACAGAGCGGCGCGTGATGTTCACGCCGGAAATTCCGCGCCAAGTCGGCGAGGCCAAGGCCGAGTGGAAAATCCTGCGTGACCTTGCGCTGGCGGCCTATCCCGAAAAAGCATCGCTCTTCGGGTGCGAAACAGGATGGAAAATGCGCGAAGAAATCGCGCGGGTGGTCCCTTTCTACGATGGAGTCCAGCACCTCAGAAAAACCGGCGATGCCTTTCAATACGGAGGTCCGCACCTGTGTGCCGACGGGCATTTTCCCACGGCGGATGGCCGAGGCCACTTCCGCAATGTCCCGCTTCCCCCACGACACCGCGAAGAGGGCGAATTTCATGTCAGCACCCGCAGAGGCAAGCAATTCAACACTCTCATCTACGCCGAGATCGATCCTCTCAACAACGCTCCGCGGGATGCCATCCTGATGAGCCCTGAGGATGCCGCGCATTTGCATGTTGTGACCGGCGACCGCGTCGCCCTAGTGAATGCATTGGGACGGTATGAAGGCCGCGTGCACTGCGCGCCGATCGCCCATGGGAATTTGCAGGTCCATTGGCCGGAGGGGAACAACATCATTCGCAAAGGCGTGGTGGACGCCCACGGCGGAGTGCCCGACTACAACGCCTATGTACGCGTCGAGAAACTCCAAGGGGCCTGATTTTCTGGCATTCCGATGCTTGTAAGGAGTGATGGGGCCAAATCAAGAAACGGATTGCGGATTGAACAATCAAAGAGCGGCTTCCAGTGCCGCAAGTTCAAACCCATCGCACTCCATCATAATCACATCGATCGGCAAGATGACCATTGACGAGACCTGGACGAAATTTGCAGGGTGGACATCAAACATGGCAAAACGCCCCTGGAGATAGGAATGGGATTTATAGTAACCCATCGGTGCGATTTTCAATTTTCGGAAACCAAATTCGCTGCACAAATAATCGTTCAAAAGATCCTGCGTTGGCGCTTCCCCTTTCACATCAGGTTGGGTAGTGACTATCCTCGCTCCAGGCACCGTGATTTGAACACCTTCAAGCCGGACATCATCGCCCCAGAAGCTATTCTGGAGTTGCAGACGCTTCAGATATTGCAAGGGAGTGCTTGGAAGCAATAACGGACATCCATCGGCAAAATCAACCATGAGTCCGCAACCATCCGGTTTGGTGAACTTCCTCCAACGGCGCTCAAGTGGCAGGAAAGTTAAATCATGCTTCCGACCGCCGACACGCTCAGGTGCTAACTGCGACGGGATGACGAGGTTTTCTCTCTCAGCCCAACGGAAGATCGCACGCCACTCATATCCAGCGAGCTCACCGTCTGGGATGCCTTCATGGCCCGTTCCATTTGGGCATAGGCTTCGCTCGATGTGCGTGATGGCTGATTCAATCGCACTTGGGCGAGTTGCTGGATTTTTTGAGTCATCAATAATTACAACTCATCCCCTAAAATGGGGGCTTTGCAAACAGAAATCAATTGAGTGTCGGCGACGGTTCAAAACTAGATTTTTTGCCGGAGCAAAACTAGACAGATTTCAACGTGAAATGGCCGAGAATCGGCGGCCATGTTAACTTTGGTGAGTGATCGAGAACCCAGAGCTTGCGAAACGGGTGGAATAGCACGGTGACCACCTTTCGGGAGGTGGGGGCGATCTCGTAATCCTGTCCATCGAACTCGATGTAAGGGCCGGTATGAACTCCGCGAGATCCACCCCTACGAGGTTCCGGAGATCGTGGCGTTCGACCACGCCGCTGTCTGCCACGCCTATGCGGAGTGGATCGTGTCGAGTTGCGCGGGCGGCGAGTAAAATCGCGCCAAGACGCAAAGGTTGGGATTGGGAACTGCGAAATGACCGCAAATCCCCGCGAATCGAAAAAACCAAGGCAGGGTTGTTTCGCCGTAAACAACGCAAACTTCAGGCCCGAACCCGCCGTTTCCGCCAACCCAAATTCTACCGCAGAGTCGCCAAGACGCAGAGGAGGTAATTTTGGCAACACCAAAGATCCTGCCACGCTTAACTGCCGATCTAAATTATGTCGTTCTGCGAATATGTGAATGTGTGAGAAAGACACCTTTTCCAGTTCGGATTGCCAAAACCCGCTTAAAGGAATCTTTGATTCTCCCGATTTTGATGCGTTCTCCCGCTGCTTTAAAGTAGGGCATTTTTGCTCAAAAACGATTATGCACTTTAGTTAATTCTTTCCTTATTTCTTGTTTTTCTGATTCACTTAGTTGACCAACGGGCCCAAAAGGCGTTAAATCTTTAGGAAGAGTGACATTCCAAGCTTGCGCAAAGTTGGCTGCAAATGACCGCATTCCCTCTTCAGTACCAATATTATTTTTCTTGAATTCTCGCCTTAGGTTTTTCAGATATCCTTGCGGGGAAAGCCAGAACGCATAAAATTGTCTAGCTACTGGCACTTGATAATATCTTGGTGCGTATGTAGTCTGTGATGGTATATATGTCGTGGACATTCCAGTTCCGTAAGCATTCCCCGAGCTTTGTCCACTATAGTTAACGGGGCCACTTGGGGTAAACAAAGTTCCACTTCCGGTTCCCGTGGAGTATGCCGATGCGCTTCCGAAACTTGTGATTGTTCTCCCCGGTGTGAAACTCTCCACACCCATGTAACTCTTCGTTACTTCGCCCACCGGCATAATATCGCGCAGGACTAGGTCGGCACCGATTCTAGCTGCAAATTTTTTAACTTCATCCGAGTGGTTATATATACCTGCAAAAAATGAGTTTCCCATAGGTGTATAACCGCTGTCTATTAGAGAATTCCATTGTTTTTTTGCTGTTTCAAAGGGGGGGTGCATTTTCACTATCGTGACCCCGCCGCTGGAACCTGTAACGCCAAATCTCATTCCTTTATAATTTGATGAAATTTCATTTCCTGTTTGGCAACCTGCGATTAAAGGTAGGGCAAGTCCAATTAATAATTTTTTCATAAAATTTGCTATGGTGTTCATTTTTGCAAGCAGCTCAATTCTGTCGCTCCTTATATCTCCCCCCGAAAGACTTTTAAAAAAGATGGCAGTCCCACACATTGACATATTTAAGGAGCGGGCTGTGCCTAGTTTTAGATTTTGCATGATTGGCTTCATTTGGCAGTCAAGATTCGTCTTCCGGTGCGATGTCGCGGGAGAGTTCGGCTTCGATTTCCTCGACGCTGGGGAGGCTGCCTTGGAATTCCGGAGGGATGGTCTCGGTGAGTTGGGTTTTCCAATCCGCGACGGCGATGGATTGCTCAAGGCCGCTCAGTGCATACTCGACGAGCAATTTGTTTTTCCCCTTGCATAAAAGAAGGCCGATCGTGGGTTGGTCATCAGGGTGGCGGAGCAAATCGTCCACCGCTGAACGGTATAGGTTTATCTGCCCTGCATTGCCCGGTTCGAAGGCGCGGGCCTTGAGTTCGATAACGACATAGCGTCGGAGCTTGAGATGGTAAAAAAGGAGGTCGAGGTAGAAATCCTCGTTGCCAACCTCGAGATGCACCTGCCGTCCGACAAAGGCGAAACCAGCTCCCAACTCCAAAAGAAACTGCTGGATGTGGTCGACGAGGGCCTGCTCGACCTCGGCCTCGCGGCGGGGATCGGCGGTGCCGAGAAAGTCGAAAAGATAGGGGTCTTTAAAAACTTGGACGGCGAGGTCCGAGTCGGAAGGCGCGAGGGTGGCAGAAAAGTTGTTTTGAGCTTTGCCGATTCGCAAATGGAGTTGTTGCCCGATCTGGATTTCCAAGATGCTTCGGCTCCACCCGTGGGCGATCGTTTGCTCGATGTAGAAGTCGCGGACGGCGGGATCTTTGACTCGCTGAAGGATCTGGAGAACATGGCCCCAGGGCAATTGCGCAACAGGTTGTTGCGCAATTGGAGCTTTCGGAAACTCACGGGCAAATATTTTCATTGCCAGCAGGTTGCGCGATGAGAGCCCACGCATGTCGGAAAAGGCGTCGCGAAGATCGGTGGAAAGTCGGTCGATGACCTTGGCTCCCCAGGCGGCTTCGTGCTGGCGCTGAAGGATGATTTTTCCGGTATGCCAATAGGCTTCGATGACGATGGGATTAGCCGCAAGCACGGCGCGGACGCGTGCGCTGCGCAGGCGGTTCTTGATTTCTTCCAGTGTGGCGCTGTATGTGCTCGGCAAGCCCTCAAGCGAAGGCGGCGCGGTGAAACGAGCCTCCTCTCGGGCGCGACCGCGTGCCAGGCGCCTGCCGCTATCGAGAGGCGCCGGAGGATTCAACTTTGATGATTTTTTAGCAGGCACAAAGTTGGGCAGAGAGGGATTTATAGAGCGCCACGGCGTTCATGAATTTTTCAGGCATTAGTTATTGATATATATTATACTGCGAATGCTTTTGAAGCAGGCCTTTAAAAGATTTGACAATAGCGGGGCACCTTGCGCAAACAAGAGATTTTTAGCTTCAAAAGGCGTTTTTTGACACAATTTACAGAATTGCGGATTTCAGTCCTCCTACGCACTTCGCAGTTACGGCGTAAGAAGGGGAATCCTCAATTCATTCTCGGGAATAAACCACTGATCCGCAGGTTAAAAAACCTTCAACGCTGCAAGTTGTTTCACCCAAAGGTTGCAAGCGACGAAAAGGACTATGGCACCTGTGATTTGGCGAATCCGCACTGGCGGCAGAATGGTGATGCCGCATCTTGAACCCGCCAAGCCCCCTAAAAGCACGGCCACGGGGAGCAGCCAATAGGATGCGAACGCCTCGTTTTTCCATCCGGTTTTTTGCATTTGGCCGAGGAGTCCCGCGAAGCTGTTTGTGCAGATGAAGCAGGCCGCTAGGGCTGCGATCTCCTTGGCTTTTGCCCATTTTCCCAAATGGAGGATGGGAGCCAAAAAAATTCCGCCTCCGATTCCCACTATACCCGAAAGGAAGCCCAGCGGGAGGCCGAGAAAAAACCCGAAGCGACGAATCCATTGTCGAATCGGAGTGTCGGGACGATCCCCGCACTCGGACACGGGGAAAAGCAGGAGGACTCCGGCGGCTGTGAGGGATGCGGCCAAGAGGATGAGGAATGTTGTCTCCTTGATCGCATACAACCCGCCGAGATAGGCGGCGGGAACCGAGAGCATCACAAACGGAAGGCTCCGGCGCGTGGAAAAAAGACCTGCCCGCGAGAATTGGACAAAACTTTGCGTCGAGACGATCAGATTGCATGTGAGAGACAGGAGGGGAAGTGCCGAGGCAGACATTCCGTGCCATTGCAGAAGGGCTATGTAGGACGACCCGCCAGCAAAGCCGACGCTGGAGTAGATCAGCGCCACGCAAAAAAACAAAAAGGCGAGAGTCATAGCCAGTGGATCCTCATCCGCCGATGAAGGACATCTCAACCTTGGCGGGTGTATTGGTACCAAAAGCGGAACGAAGCTCGGAATACCTGTCATCCCTCGTTCGCCAGAGAGATGCCACCATTTGATAGAGCGTCTCATCATCGGGATTGCCCGCCCTCATCGCCCCGAGAAGATCATGGCCCTTGCTCGCAAAAAGACAGGTGAACAATCTCCCGTCCGCCGATAACCGAGCCCGCGTGCAACTCCTGCAAAAGGGCTCCGAGATGGAAGTGATGATTCCAAATTCCACGCCATCGTCCAAGTATCGGAAGCGGTTGGCGACTTCACCAAAATGCGCGTGCGGCACAGCTTCAAAGGTCGTCTCCACAGCAAGGCGCGCAAGGATTTCCTCTCCGCTGACGACCATTGCAGGATCCCAATGGTTGTGATTTCCCACATCCATGAATTCAATGAACCGCAGCGGAATTCCGGCCGCTTTGAAATGAAGCGCCATGGGTAGGACTTGCGAATCATTCACTTCACGCTGCACGACCATGTTGACTTTGACACGGAGCCCAGCACTTTTCGCCGACTCAATGCCTTTGAGAACTTGATCCGGATGTTTCCCGCGTCCGTTCATGCGGGCAAAAATATCGGGATCCAACGCATCAAGACTCACTGTGACTCGGTGCAGGCCGGCCTCTGCGAGTCCAGATGCAAAGGTTGGTAAGAGCAGACCATTTGTGGTCAAGGCTAGGTCCTCGATTTCTGAAAACTTTTTCAAAGAGCCGAGAAAATCCACCACGCCGCGACGCAGAAGCGGTTCACCCCCTGTGAGCCTGATTTTCCTGACTCCGCAGCGAACGAATGCCCCGATGAGCCGCTCCAATTCTTCAAGCTGGATGAGTTTGTCTTTTTGAAGAAACGCATGTTCCTGATCAAATATCTCAGCGGGCATGCAATAAGTGCAACGGAGGTTGCATTGATCGGTGAGCGAGACTCGGAGGTCTCTCAGCGGACGGGCCAGAAGGTCTTTGATAACCGGCTTCTGCTCGTCCGTGAATGTTGTGAAATTGTTATTCAAACCAGCGCTTTAGAGATTATATGTGGCAGATAAGCATGAAAACACTAATCAGCCCCGCCGAGGCGGATCGCAGAATTCTGCGACTTCGAGAGGGATTCCCCTCCGAAGAATTATCTTTGCTGGGCGTGGCGGGTCGGATTTTACGTGAGGAAATTCGCGCGGATCAGGACTTCCCTCCATTTGACCGGGTCATGATGGATGGCATCGCCGTGAGGTTTTCAGATTTTCAAGCGGGACACCGATCTTTTGAGATCACAGGAACGGCCCCTGCAGGGCAGCCTCCGAAGTCGCTTCCACCGGCACCCTCATCGGCCATCGAGGTCATGACCGGTGCAGTGCTCCCGATCGGAAGTGACTGTATTTTGCCGGTCGAGTGGTATGACATCGAAAATGGTCGCGCGATCTTGCGGGATGACGCCGCGGCTCAAGAAGGTGTCTTCATTCACCGCCAAGGTTCGGACCACCGGACAGGGGAGGTTCTGATGAAGAGTGGCGTGAGGATTGGCCCTGTTGAAACGAGTGTAGCAGCGGCTTGTGGATACGGGTCACTGCGGGTGACATCCCGTGCGCGGCTCTCCGTAATTGGTACGGGAGACGAGTTGGTGGGCATCGGAGAAAAGCCTGCGCTGGGAAAGATTCGTCAAACCAACGCGCCGACTCTCGCCGCCTCGCTTCAATTAGCTGGTCATCCCGCAATGGAAATCACGCATGCGCCGGACGAAACAGAGGCCTTGCGCACCTTGCTGCAAAGGGTTTTTTCAGCGACCGATATTGTGGTGATTACTGGAGGCGTCTCCAAAGGCAGGCGCGACCTTGTTCCTGACATCATTAGCGAATTGGGTGGAGAGAAAATCTTACATGGCGTGGCCCAACGACCCGGCAAGCCGATGGCCGTTTGGAAAGTGCCAAGCGGGCCGGTTGTTTTTGGATTACCGGGAAATCCCGTCTCGGCGCTGGTCTGCCTGCATCGCTATGTCATCCCGGCTCTACGCCACTGGAGCCGCGAAGTGATCGTTCCGCCGCAGGTCCGAATGGGGCGCGGCGACTTCGCTAGGCCTGAAGGATTGACGTTTTTTCTCCCTGTCACCGACTGTGGCGATGGAACAGCTCAAGCCCTGCCAACTGCGAATTCAGGCGACTTTGCGGGATTGCTAGGCTCGACTGGTTTTGTCCAAGTCGATGAAAGATTTGCGGACCATTCAAGCGCTCGCTATTTTCCTTGGGTTGCATGAACTCTTTTGAACCCAAACCGCAGGCCGATTGGAGTCATCTGGACGAGGCCAATAATCCCGCAATGGTCGATGTATCCGCAAAGGCATTCAGCCGCCGAACCGCGACGGCCTTGGCTGAAATGTGGCTCCCTCCCGAGGTCGCCTCGCGCTTGATCGAGGGCGAGATCCAAGCTCCGAAAGGCCCTGTTTTCCACACCGCGATCATCGCTGGCACTATGGCGGCCAAACAAACTTCGAGCCTCATTCCATTCTGCCATCCCCTCCCGCTTGAGGGTATCCACATTTCCATTCAAGCGCGGAACGGAGGGCTTCTTGAAATCACCGCCGAGGCAAAAGTGACCTACAAAACCGGCGTCGAAATGGAGGCCCTCACCGCCGCGACCGTTGCTGCGCTCACCGTTTACGACATGTGCAAGGTGTTTTCACATGCGATGGAAATACGCAATGTCCGTCTCGTCGAAAAACAGGGTGGGAAAAGCGACTACCAGACCAACGCATGAAGTCCCCGCTTTTTGGCTTGTTGCTGGCTGGAGGGCGTAGCACCCGCATGGGTCGCGACAAGGCCTCGCTGGTCATTGGCGCGGATGGATTGAATCAAGGCCAGCGGGCTGTTCAAGGGCTTTTGCCGGTTTGTCAAAAAGTCTTTCTCTCGCTGCGTGACGCTCAGACAGCTCCCGAGGGTTGCGAGCATCTCGAAATCGTTCGTGACAATCCAAGCATCTCCGGTCCGCTTGCCGGCATCCTTGCCGCTTTCGAGCGGGAGCCCGATGCCGCTTGGTTGGTCCTAGCTTGCGACCTGCCTTTTGTAACCCCGGAGGTTCTCGCTCAACTCGTCCATGCGCGTAGCGATGGAACCGACTTCATCGCCTATGCCAGCGCAACGGATGGATTGCCAGAACCGCTCTGCGCGATTTACGAACCCAGCGCCCGGGCCGTTTTGAAAAGGCACGCGGAGCGAAATCATCTCTGTCCGCGTCACATCATGGTCGAAGAACGCGCGACGCTTCTGGAGTTGCCACCATCCTGCCGCCGCGCCCTTGAGAACATGAATACGCCCGAAGACATCGCGGTTGCTACGGGAGAAAAGCAGATCCACATCGGCTGGTTCGGCGCGCTGGCCGAAGAGCGTGGCTGTCGCGAGGAAACCGTTGTTAGCTCGGCTCAAACAGCGGGCGCTTTTTTGGAAGAGCTCGCGAGTCATCTCAAACTTTCAGGTCTTCGCGGTCATGTGCGAATCGCAGTGAATGACGAATTCGCGCAACCCGACCATCCCCTTCGCACGGGTGACAAGGTGGTTTTTCTGAGGCCTTTTTCGGGAGGTTGATCCATGTCGTTTCTCATTAATTCCCACCCCATCGACTTTGAATCCTTGCGTGAGTCCCTCACTGCGCCGGATTGCGGGGGATTTGTTTTTTTCGAAGGCCGTGTTCGCAACCATCACGAAGGCCGCAAGGTCGTGGGACTGCACTATGAGGCTTATTTGGAATTGGCGGAAAAAGAGGGCCGACGCCTCGTTGAGGAGGTTTCTCGCAAATTCGGCGTTCGTGCCGCCGCGATCCACGCGGTTGGCGACCTGAAGCCGGGCGATCTCGCCGTTTGGGTCGGGGCCGCCGCCGCTCACCGCGAAGCAGCCTTCGCTGCGTGCCGAGAATTGATCGATGCGATCAAACTGCGCGTTCCCATTTGGAAACGCGAAACTTATACCGATGGCCACGGCGAATGGATCGAAGGATGCAGCTGCGCCTCCCCCCACTGAAGCAACAACCATGCGCGTCACACTTCACGATATCTGGATCTCCAGCGGACATGATTTCAAAGGCCGCCACGGCCAAGGCCGCCAAAATAATGAGATCCTTCGCGTCAACACGGCCGAATGCCATGCGGAAAAGGGCATCCTCGGAGACCGCTACTACAATGAACAACCCGGCGGGAAAACCCAGATCACCTTCGTTTCGCGTGAGGTGGTTTCGGAGATGTGCGATGCCCTCGGCCTGACATCACTCGATTGCTCCACCCTGCGGCGAAATGTCCTGATCTCGGGAGTTGATTTGAACAGTCTTATCGGACGCCAATTCCGTATCGGGAGCGTGCTTTTCGAAGGAGTCGAGGAGTGCAAGCCTTGCTACTGGATGGATGAAGCCGTCGCCCCCGGAGCGAATGCGTTTCTCGTGGGGCGCGGCGGTTTGCGTTGCCGGATTCTTGAGCACGGAGCCATCGCATGCGGCGAGGCCGAGCTTGAGGCGATTGATCCACCCACTCGCAAATTCCACGCAATCCGTCAAGAGGACGACCAAACTTCTCCCGTGGTGGACTGCCTCACCGTCGAGCGCCCATTGCAGATCCTTGTGAATGGCGCGCTGTTTTCGATGACGATGCAAACTCCCGGAGCCGAGCGGTTCCTTGTTCGGGGCCTGCTCCACTCCGAAGCGGTGAACGACGCCCCCTTTCGCAATTATGAACAGGAGGAAACCCCTCTTGGAACCTTTGCCAGAGTCGAACTGACCGCCTCTGCCGTGGCTCCGGCCAACCGACGTCTGGCCTCCACCTCCTCCTGCGGACTCTGCGGAAAGGAATCAATGGAGAAAATGTTCGAGGGTGTCATGCCGGTCTCCAAAGCCGCATCAATAAGCGCCTCCGCCCTTAAAATCATCCATGAAAACGCACGCCGGCGACAAAGCCAGTTCGATGGCACTGGAGGGTGTCACGCTGCCAGCGCCGCAACAGCCCACGGCGATGTGCTGTGCATCTTTGAGGATATCGGACGCCACAACGCGGTGGACAAAGTCATCGGATTCCTACTCGAGAAC
>JBILZC010000055.1:0-15780 GCA_044377415.1 Terrimicrobiaceae bacterium
CACCCAACTCCAGAGCGAGAGACTTTGAGTAATCACTGGCAATAGCTGCGGCAAGAGCTTTCCCGACTGGAAGTGATCCCGTGAAACACACCGCCCTCACCATAGGATCGAGACAAAGCTCTTGGCCAATCGGCCCCCATCCCTGAACAAGCTCAAAGACTCCTGCAGGCAGCGCGGCCTGCATAACCTGAGCGTAAGCCAACCCCACATTGGCAGCCATCGGCGAGGGCTTAAAAAGCACAGTATTGCCGGCCAAAAGGTAAGCGAGAGCGGCGCCATGACCGAGATGAACGGGAAAGTTGAACGGGGCAATGACAACCGCCGGACCGCGTGGGGCATGGCGAATCAACGCGGGATGCGGGCCATCGGCGACTGGTTCATCACGTAAGAAACGCTCGCCATCCGCAAACGTGAGATCGAACTTTGCAACCGCCCCCGCCATTTCAAGACGGGCTTCGCGAATGGGTTTTCCTGTCTCACGTGTGATCAGAACAGCCATTTCTTCACTTTTTGCGCGAAGGTTATTACCACACTGAGTCAGAAGCCCGCGCCGTTCGTCGAGTGACAATGCTGCCCAAGCCGGAAATGCCTGGCTAGACCGAGAGATAGATGCCGACACATCGCCGCTGGATACGCTCGGAAAAGCATAACTCAAATCGCCTGGAGAAAAATTCTGCCAATCACAAGTATCAGCACTCATACCCAATCAATCTGCGGGGTCTTGGTGGAAAGCTCAATGCGTTTTGCAACTCCATAGGTCGAGAAGGACTTTTCCAGATCGACCTGCGAGGGACGCCTCTTTAACGGCCTCGAGCGCTTGATTGAGCGGAAAGATGCGATGAATTGGCGTTTTCAGAACGCCACTTACAATAAAATCAGAAAGAACACGGTAGGTATCATGGATTTCTTGGAGCGAAGCTGCCTCCCTCCAACGACGAAGCCAGAATCCGTGAAAGGAAATGTTTTTAAAAATCAGGAGCCCGTTAGGGATTTTGAGGGGTTGGCGTCCCATGGCGCCGTAGGTCACGTGCGGAGATCCTGTGTCGAGCGCGTTGGCGATATTGAGTGCACTTGACCCACCTACCGCATTCAGAGCCAACCGCGGCTTGGAGCCTCCACAAAGACGCACGGCTTCGGAGCGAAGATCCACATCCTCCAAAACGACAATATCCGCACCAATACTCAGAAGCTCTTCGATTAATTCTGGACGTCGAACCACGTTAAGGGTGCGTAAGCCGAGAGCATGGGCGAGTTGAATGACAGCACGACCGACCGCTGAATTGGCCGCATTTTGAACAATCCAGTCCCCACTTTGAAGATCGGTGAAATCATGAAGCATTCGCCAAGCTGTCGCGGGGTTGACAGAAAGCATGGCCGCCTGCCAGGGATCAATCCCTAAGGGAAGAGGAACGACCTGGGACGCCGAAACCCGCATCTCCGTCGTCCAAGTCCCCGATCGCAAGACGATAACTGGAGCACCGACCTCGAGACCTTTCACATTAGGCCCAATTTGGGAAATGATGCCGGTACCTTCGTTGCCAATCGTAACTGGAAGGACAGGCAACTCACCATACGTCCCTTCGATGACATTGATGTCAGCCGGATTCACTGATGCAGCCAGCATACGGAGAACGACTTCGCCCGAACCCGGCGGAGTGGATGGGAGTTCCTGGATTTCCAAAGCGGCAGGACTGGCTCCAAATTCCAACAGACGGCAAGCGAGTGGCATGTATAAATCTCTAAACTATAAAAACGAAATTGGACAGCGGTTGCATAGGTACCGATTGGCTCGTGAGAGAATATTTCAGCTGTGATTTTCCAAGAGTCGGAGCAGGGTGATTAGGAAAAGCAAATCCTAGTGACTATGCACCGCGAACGCTCTCGATTATTTCTGATCATAATCTGTCCTTATTTTCAATTGCTCCTCATGTGCGTCGCCTTAGGGACTCCATCCGCGCTCGCATACAACTTGGAATCCCATCCCACGACAGCGGATGTAACGGCTCTGGCGAATAAGGGATTCGAGAGCGCGCGAACCGAATTGGAATCCGCCCTCGCCCGCTTTTACAAAACCGGTGATCAAAAAAAAGCCACCTCAGCGAGTACTGCGGTTTTTGTGGAGTGGCTTGATCTCTGGCGATGGTGCGAACTCCTGTCCCGCGAGGCTTCGACAGAAAATGCCGCGCTGGTACAAAGGCATATTTATCGTCGCCCACCAAGTGCAGGGCTCCTTTTTGTAGCGCCTGGCCAGACTCCCCCGCCAGATGCGGTTCCCATCCCACTTCAGGAGGCTTCACAAATGGCCAACGCACCGGAAATCCGTCGCGCCCTAGAAGAAACCGCCCTCCCTTCCGGAACTTCTTTGCAGGAAGGTTTACTCAGCGAAATTGCAGGAAAAACGCTCGCACGGGATGCGATGAGTGATCCCGCTTTTCTGCGCGCATTTTTTTCCAACTGCGACGACCGGGACTTTTTTCCTGGGGTATTGAAAAACCTTCGGGAGATTCGGGAGGCCCATCCCGCCAAATGGCGCGAGTATGCGAATCTCGCCATTGCGATTGCTTTTGTGAGTGACTCGGCCGTGCCTGCCTTCTGGCCTCATCACCAGGTCCCATCCGATTTAGTGCCAAAAGAGATCGCCTCTCCAGAATTGCAATTTGGCCGTTGGGTTGAGGCGAATGAATCCCGTAAACTCCTTCTTGATTTACGCCGGTTTTCGCCCGGTGAACTCAAATTCGTCGTCGATGCATTCATCACTCCCGCCGAGATGGCTTGGGCTCAAAAGAAAATCCGCTTGAGACTAGGAAATTTCGAGCAGGCTTTTTCGATGATCCGTTATCGCGACGAACGTATCTCAGCTAAAAAATACGTTTGGGAATATGGCCCATACACTTTTGCAGCTATTCAGAAAAGTGGTGGCATCTGCATTGACCAAGCCTATCACGCCGCTCTTTGCGGCAAGTCTCTAGGCCTGCCCACTATTATGTTCAGCGGTCAAGGTTCCAATGGGGGGCATGCGTGGTTCGGCTACATGAGTAGCACAAGTAAGTGGGAACTGGATTGCGGACGTGATTCCTCCCAGAATCTCGTGACGGGAACGGGCCTCGATCCGCAGACATGGCAACCCGTCAGCGACCACGATATCCAGCAACTCGCAGCAAGGTTCCGTGAAAAACCCGAGTTTCTTGCCTCCATGAGTGCCATGGCTATGGGGGAAATCTTTGAACACGCTGGCCATCTCAATGAGGCTCAGTTGGCACTACAGGATGCGACTCGGATCTGCCCGGAAAATCCCGTGCCATGGAGTCGGTTGGGGGATTTTATGGCAAGAGTGAATTACCCCGTCACCGACCGCCTGCGCATTCACGAGCAGGCAGTCAAAGCACTCCACCGCAATCCGGATTCCAAAGTTCGCCACCAACAAGCGCTAGCCGCCCTTCAACGCGAAAATGGAAACTCCCTTGATGCCACAAAAACCGAAAACCTCATCCTGAGACAAAACCTGAGCGCCCGTACTGACCTGAGTTGCGAAGCCGCTGCGACACGAGTGAAAGCTGCATTGGAAGCAGGTGGTGTCAACAAAGGGGCTTTGGAATTTCACAAGCAACTACAGACAATTGGCAAGGCCGGCGGCGGCAATTTCGTCAACCAAGTCGGAGTTCCATTCATCAATGCGCTGATCGAAAAAGGAAGCAAAGCCCGGGCCCTGCGAACAGTGAATATCATGAGGCAAAAGTTTGACCCACTGGATTCAAGCCCATTGGACCTTCAATTGCGCGCGATGGCCAAGGCCTGCAAATAAAATATCGCCACTCATTCCAGAGAGATCCTTCTTTTCATAAAAAAGGGCCTGCCCCCTGGGAGTGAGAGAGCAGGCCCAATTTTTAGATTTATTTTATCTCAGGAAGGCTTCATGCAGACCGCCATCAACCGTGATGATCTGACCAGTCGTCTTGGACAACTTCTCAGTAACTAGGAGGCAATAGGCCTCGGCTTGGTCCGCAGGAGTGATCGGGGAACGCGTGAGCGTGCGATCTGCGTAGAACTGCGCAAGTTTCGTGGTGAGAGAGTCCGTAGGCTCATCATCGGTGTAGGCGATGCCGTATTTTGCAAGTGATCCAATGACGCGATCCCTTGGGAACATAGCGCTGCCTTGAACGACGGTGGCCGGAGCAACACCGTTGACACGAACCAGCGGGGCCAATTCCATAGCCAACTCGCGAACGAGATGGTTGGCGGCGGCCTTCGAGGTATCGTAAGCGATGCTTCCTTTCTTGGCCACGGCGGCATTGGCGCTGGTGGTAAGAACCATCGAGCCACGCAAGCCCTGATCACGGAAGTTGGTCGCGGCTTCATCCGCAACGAGGTAACTGCCAGTGACATTGATACCGAAGGTGAGAGCCCACTTGTCGTCTGGGATGTGACCTGTCGTGTCGCTTGGGACAAAGATGCCCGCCGTGATGATGATGGAATCGAATCCACCATAAGCCAAAATCACCTGATCCAACATGGCGCGAATGCTGTCGCGTTTGGTGATATCCGCTCCGATGCCAATGGCTGGGCCACAGGCGGAAATACCAGTTCCGGCAACACCAATGCCAAGACCTGTTTTTTTGAGGATTTCGTCGGCTGTGCTTTGGGCTGCTGCGGCATTGAGATCCACGCAAACGATGTGGGCTCCTTCAGGAATGAGGCGGAGCGCTGTTTCGCGGCCGATACCGCTACCGGAACCGATCACAATCGCTACGCGACCCGCCAAATCTTTATCGGCAGGCATACGCTGGAGCTTCGCTTCCTCCAACGCCCAATACTCGATATCGAATGCCTCTTGAGCCGGAAGCGAAATGTAGCCACCGATAGCTTCGGATCCACGCATCACTTCGACGGCGCAGTTATAAAACTCGGCCGTGACGCGGGATTCGGATTTGTCTTTGCCGAAAGCGATCATCCCAAGACCAGCAATCAAAATCACTGTGGGATTCGGGTCGCGCATCGCTGGGGATGCCGGACGCTTGCAAGCATTGTAGTAGGCGGCGTAATCCGCGCGGTATTTTTCCAGACCGGCTGTGAGTTGGGCCTTGAGGCTGGCGACGATATCCTCAACCGAGGAATCCGCTGATGGGGCCTTGCCGATGTAGAGAGGCTTGATTTTTGTGCGAAGGAAATGATCTGGGCAGCTTGTGCCAAGCTCGGCAAGACGGGGAGCGTCTTTGGAGTTCACGAAGCGCAAGATTTTTGCGTCGTCTTGGATCGTCGCAATGAAGCGCCTCTTTTTGCTCACCTGGCCGCGAAGCCATGGTAGAAGGGAAGCGAAGACTTGCTTGCGCTTTTCTTCGGGAAGAGCGGACTGCACCGAGCCACCGAAGATGGCGGCTTCGCCACCACGTTCTTCTTGTTTTTTCTCAATGTAGGCGGCGGCTTTGTCGATCAACTCCAGAGTGAGTTCGTAGCACTCGCGGCCAGTATTCGCCCAATTGATGAGTCCGTGCTGGCCCATGATGAATCCTTTAGCATTCGGGTGTTGTTTGCAGGCTACTTGCATCGCCAATCCGAGCTCAAAACCGGGGCGCATCCAAGGAATGTGAACGACTTCGTCACCATAGATCGCTTTCGTCACCTCAATGCTATTCGCACAAGCGGCAACCGAGATGGCGGCATTCGGGTGGGTGTGATCGACGTGCGCGTGCGGAATGAAGCTGTGCAGCGGCGTGTCAATGGAAGAGGGACGCGGGTTGAGGTTGAAGGTGCAATGCGAGAACATGGCGACCATATCGTCCTCGGCTTGCGATTTGATCCCCTTATCTGGACGGGAGGCATAAAGTTTTTGAAGTCCGAGAAGCTTGGACTGGTAGAGAGAAGAGAAATTTTCTTTCTTGGACGTACGAAGATCACCGCCGGATCCCTTCACCCAAAGAACCTCGAGTTCTTCACCAGTGACAGGGTCTTTGTCTTTGATTTTTGAGGATGTATTTCCCCCGCCGGTATTGGTGATGCGCTGATCGGTGCCGAGGCAGTTCGAACGATGAATCAGTTCTTCAACCGAATTGGGAGCCACGGGATCCGTGGGGGCCCAATGCGCTGTGACGTGCTTGTATTTGCTATTTGCTGCTGGGTTTGTAGATGACATGGAAATGACATCCTTCAACATTTTGAATTGCCTTGCAAGAAAAAACGGATATAAACAAAGATATTCCCACATATTCCCACATGCTTGCTCTCGAACGCCATCGCACATTGCTTCAGCACCTGAACTCCATCGGGAGTTTGCGGACGACTGAAATCGCGAAGGAACTCGGCGTCACCGAGGAAACCGTGCGCAGGGATTTTGAAAAACTGGAGCAGGCCGGTGCGCTGAAACGCTCTCATGGAGGAGCCATGCCCGTTGACGCCAGTCGACTGGACTTCACCCGCCGAGTAAGGGCCCAGCAAAATGCGCCCTCGAAATCTCTGATCGCCAAAGCCGCCTTGGCCCACATTCAGCCTGGGAAGACTCTTTATTTCGACGCGAGTACAACCGTTCACGAGTTGGCCATCCTCATGCCGGATCAAGCGGTGACGATTCTCACAAACGCCCTGCAAACAGCGCTTGTCCTTTCGGAGAAACCTTCTGTGAAGGTGGTTGTGCTTGGCGGAAACTTGAGCCCCTCCTCCCTTTCCTGTACGGGATGGGGAACGGATATCGGCTTGGAGACGCACCGGATCGATGCCGCATTTCTTTCCTGCCGAGGAATTGATCCCGACAAAGGACTGAGTGAAGCCACCGAGGAACAGTGCCGAACGAAGAGTCGCATCGTCAAACTCGCCGGGGAAGTTTTTCTCCTCGCCGACAAATCAAAAACCGGGCTGGCATCGAGCTACTTTTTTGCTCATAACTCGGATGTGGATCTCTGGATCACAGACTCAATGCCGGACACACATATTTACGCCACGCTTCGCTCGCAAGGAATGCGAGTGGAGGTCGCTGAAAAAAATTTATGAATACTCGCACCTACCTAGCTGTTGACCTTGGAGCTTCCAGTGGACGCGTGATGGCTGGCCACTTTGATGGATCCACGCTCGTACTCGAGGAAGTCAACCGCTTCCCGAACAATGGAGTTCAACACGCGGATGGTTGGCATTGGGAAGCGACGCGACTTTTTCAAGACATTCAGAACGGACTCGCCGAGGCAGGCAAAAGATTCGGCAACCACATCGTGAGCGTCGCCGTTGACACTTGGGGTGTCGATTACGGCCTGATCGATGGCAACGGGCAAATCGTCAACGAACCCTGGATGTATCGCGATAGCCGTACCGATGGAATGATCGCCGAAGCCGAGCGACTCGTTGGTGCTGGTGACATGTGGAATCGCACAGGCATTCAGTCGCTGTTTTTCAATACGGTCTATCAGTTAATGGCGGAGTCACGAGGATCCGCCGTCGCCAAGGCCAAGCATCTGCTTTTCATGCCTGATCTCATTAACTACTGGCTGAGCGGAGAAATGGCGATCGAACGCACCATCGCGAGCACGTCCCAACTGCTCAAGGCGGGATCCGGCGAATGGGACTTGGATTTGGCCGCTAAGCTAGGAATCCCGACACATCTTCTCAAATCCACCATCAATCCCGGCGTGAAACTTGGCAAGCTCACCGAGAGCGTGATGGCAAAAACCGGCCTCCGGAATGTCTCAGTCACCACCTGCGGGAGCCACGATACGGCCAGCGCCGTAGCGGGAGTGCCAGCCGATCACGCCAACCCGCTCTTTTTGAGCTCCGGCACCTGGTCACTCTTGGGCAGGGAACTGGGATCACCCGAGCTAAGCGAAGCCGCCAGAGCCGCCCGTTTCTCCAACGAGCAGGGCTTAGCTGGAACAACACGTTGTTTGAAAAACATCGCCGGCATGTGGCTCCTTCAAGAATGCAAAAGAGTTTGGGATTCCCAAGGCGAAGAGATCAACTACGCCACCATGGTGCAACTCGCCTCCGATGCTCGGACCAGCGCACTCATCGATGCCGACGCCCCAGATTTTGAAAAATCCTGCGATATGCCGGAAGCCATCACATCCTACATCGCCCGTACCGGACAGAAATCTCCTGAGGGCAAGGCTGAGTTGCTGCGCGTCATCTTCGAAAGCCTCGCGATGAAATACCGCGCGACTATTGAGAATTTAAGGAAAATCCAACCCGACATTCCCGACACCTTACATATTGTTGGTGGCGGTTGCCAAAACGCACTACTCAACCAAATGACGGCGGATGCCACCGGACTCCGAGTCGTAGCTGGGCCGATCGAAGCGACTGCCTCCGGTAACATTCTCGCCCAAATGCTCGCCTTCGGTGAGATCAACTCCCTAGCCGAAGGGCGACAAATCCTCCAACGATCCTTCAACCCTGTTGTCCATGAGCCAAAGAACACCGCTGCATGGGCACAAAAAGACGGCGACTTTGAAAAGATGTGTGCCTTATCCAAGCGCTAGTGCGTAATATTAATAGACTCTCAAGACATGACTACAACCATCTCCAAACCGAATGGCCGCAAGATTCAGCTCATGGCCACCTGTCTCTGCGATGCTTTTTATGACAATGTCGGCAAGGCAACGGTCGAAGTACTGGAGCACGCTGGCTGCGATGTCGAATTTCCAGAGAACCAGACCTGCTGCGGACAACCGGCCTTTAATTGCGGTGACTGGTCAGCTTCCCGCCAAGTCATGCGGCATACAGCCAAAGTATTCCAAGGTGACAAACCAGTTATTGTTCCCTCAGGTTCCTGTGCGGCGATGCTTTTTCATGGCGCCCCACTCGAGTTCGAAAAGGAATCCGACCTCGGCACGATCAACGATCTGGCCGGTCGCACCTGGGAAATTGCCGACTATCTTGTGAACGGTCTAGGCATCCAAAAATGGCCCGGCCGATTCCAAGCTCGTATCGCTTTTCACCGAGCCTGCCACACGCGCGGCACACCGAGCGGAGCGGCAGCCATGCAACTTCTGGAATCCATCGAAGGCATTGAGGTCATCCCATTCGGCGAAGCCGAGCAATGTTGCGGATTCGGCGGCACTTTTTCCGTGAGCTTCCCTCACGTTTCCTCCTCGATGGGTTGTCTCAAGCTGGAGCACATCACCGCCGTGCAACCGGATTTTGTGGTCTCTGGCGACATGAGTTGCCTTATGCATCTGGGGGGCATCGCCGAGCGCGATGGCAAACCCATCAAGACTCTTCACTTCGTTCAAATCCTTCAAGCCGCCCTACAAAACCATGCCTGAACAAAAAGTTGACAGCTACGCCCGCCGACTGGATCGCCCGGTTCAACAGGCCGTCCATGACAATAGCGCAGCGGGAACCGAAAAACGCTACGGATCCCTTGCCAAGGACTTCGCTGATGCCGATTCGCTTCGCCGTCTTGCGGGCGCGATCCGCCAGCATTCCATTGAGAATATGGATACCTACCTCGAACAGGCTGAAGCCAGCCTGAATCGCAACGGGGCCCATGTTCACTATGCGGTGACTGCCGATGACGCCTGCCGCGCCGTCTCGGATATCCTGAAAAAAGCTGGGGCAAAAAAGATCGTCAAATCAAAGAGCATGATCTCGGAGGAGATCTACCTCAATGACCACCTTATCACACAGGGTATTGAGTCCGTCGAAACCGATCTCGGAGAATACATCATCCAAATCGACGGTGACCATCCCAGCCACATCGTCAAGCCGATCATTCATAAGAACCGCCGCGACATCGCCCGCAGTTTCGAAAGGGAAGGCCTCGGCGACTACAATGACGATCCCCAAACGATCACCCGCCGCGCCCGCGAATTCATGCGAGGCAAGTATCTGGGAGCTGATGCCGGCATCACCGGGGCGAATTTCGTCGTTGCGGATACCGGTCGTCTAGTACTGGTAACCAACGAAGGCAACTCGCGCTTCTGTCTTGCCGCCCCGCGCATTCACATTGCGCTTGTGGGTATCGAGAAGGTGATCCCCTCCGACTCCGAACTCACCGTGCTTTTAAACTTGCTAGGCCGCTCCGCCACAGGCCAACAACTCACTGTTTACACCGAGTTCATCAATGGACCTGCCCGCAAAGACCGCCCCTCGGGTCCTGAAGAAATGCACGTCATTTTCGTGGATAACCAACGCTCCGAAATCCTGGCTTCGAATTGCCGCGAGATCCTGCGCTGCATCCGCTGTGGAGCTTGCCTCAACGTTTGCCCGATCTATCGCCAAGCGAGCGGTCACGCCTATCGAAGCGTTTATCCCGGCCCGATCGGCGCCGTTCTTTCGCCTCTCCTGGCCGGAAAAAACTTCAAGCAACTCGCGGATTTGCCCAAGGCTTCCAGTCTCTGCGGTGCCTGCAACGAAGTCTGCCCTGTCGATATCCCTATTCCCGACCTTCTACTTCGACTCCGCAACAAGGCGCACGAAGAGCATCTCCCCTCCCCCGGCACGCCCCCGATGGCTGGGTTTGGTATACTCGCGAGTAGTCCACTCATTTGGAAAGTCGCCATGAAGACCGGCGGCCTATCGAGCCTCGTTCCACTGGAAAAGCTCCCCCTTCCCTACTTGTCGCCATGGCTGAAAACCCGAACACTTCCCGGTTGGCGCGGCGGACAATTCCGTAGCTGGATGAAATCCCGTAACAAAAAATGAACACTTCCCGAGAAACCATTTTTAAAAGCATCCGTGATGCTTTAAGTCCCATCAAAGAACGTGCCGCAAGGCCCGCCGTTCCACGCGGTGTCGCTGATGCCAAATGGCTCCCTGACGAAGCGGATTCCATCGCCCTCTTTAAAAAGCAGGCGACAGCCTCAGGAACTCTTTGTTTCACGGACTTGGAATCCCTCGCCAAATGGCTCGAAACCGAAAAGACGCGCCTCCTTTACATCCCATCCGAGTTCAAACCCTTGGTTGATTTTTTCTCCTCACGGATGAATGTGACCACCGAATACACTCGGGCCAAAGTGGACGAGATCGACGTCTGCATCACTCCAGCCGCTGCCGGCATTGCTGAATCAGGCACTATCGTGATCACAGATGAGTCCACCCCTGACCGGCTCGCTGCCCTTGCCCCGTGGTATCATATCGCCCTCCTCGACCGGGCGGATATTCACCGGACGATTGGCGATGCCTTAGCAGCGATGCCTAAAGATCCGAATATCATCTGGGTCACAGGTCCTTCAAAAACCGCCGACGTCGAGGGAATCTTGATTCAAGGTGTTCACGGACCTGGCGCTCAAGCGTGTTTGATTGTCTGACCTAAGTGTGAAAATCTGCTTTCCCTGCGAAGCGGGACAGCTAGATTGGTCCGCCTTATGCAGACAACGTTGATATTACTTAAGCCAGATTGTATTGCTGGACACAAAGCAGGAGAGGTCCTGAAGCGTTTTGAAGATCAGGGATTCCAGATTCGCGGATGTAAGATGTTCCGGGCCGATGCGAGCTTGTTGCAAGAGCACTACGCTCACATTGCCTCGAAACCTTTCTTCCCCGAAGTCGAGAATTTCATGAAATCCTCACCGCTCATCGCTCTGGCGATCTCGGGCGATAACGTCGTCGAGCGCGTTCGCGACCTCCTCGGTCCGACAGATTCGACCAAGGCACCCAAGGGAACGATCCGCGGCGACTTCGGCGTGACCGTGATGCAAAACATCGCCCATGCCTCCGACACACTTGAAAATGCAGCGATCGAGTTGAAACGCTTCTTCAAACCCGAAGAGCTTTTTGACTACTCGATGACGCTCTCCAAGTAATGGAATGACTCACTGGTCGGCGAAATTTTTTCGCCTTCCAAACAAAAAAACGCCGCCTGCAAAACAGGCGGCGTTTTTGTTTTATTGATTCGATTTCCGAGTGATCAGGCGGTAGGAACCGTCGCGATCGTCTGGAGAATGCGGCTTGCGATCTTGTAGGGGTCGCCTTGGGAATTCGGGCGACGATCCTCGAGGTAGCCTTTATAGGCGTTGTTAACAAAGCTGTGAGGGATGCGAACGGACGCTCCACGATCAGCCAAGCCATAGCTAAATTTATCAATCGATTGGGTCTCGTGGAGACCAGTGAGACGAAGATGATTGTCTGGACCGTAAACAGCCACGTGTTCGTTTTTATACTTGTCGAAAGCCGCCATCAATTTCTCGAAGTAATCTTTGCCGCCAACCTCACGGAGGTGCTTTGTGGAGAAGTTCGCGTGCATTCCAGAGCCATTCCAGTCGAGGTCTTTTCCGAGTGGTTTGCAATGGAAGTTCACATCAACACCAAATTGTTCACAGAGGCGAACGAGGAGGTAGCGAGCGACCCAGACTTCATCAGCGGCACGCTTGGAGCCTTTTCCGAAAATCTGGAATTCCCACTGACCCTTGGCAACCTCGGCATTGATGCCTTCGTGGTTGATGCCGGCGTCGAGGCAGAGATCAAGGTGTTGCTCGACGATTTCACGGGCGATGTCGCCGACGGCGCTGAAGCCGACACCAGTGTAGTAAGGGCCTTGTGGCGCGGGGAACCCATCTTCAGGGAAACCGAGCGGGCGACCATTTTGATAGAGGAAATATTCCTGCTCGAAGCCGAACCAAGCGTTGGGATCATCCAAGATAGAGGCACGGGAGTTGGAAATGTGAGGAGTGCCATCAGGCAACATGACCTCGCACATGACGAGAACGCCATTTTCACGGGCCGAGTCAGGGAAAACGGCTACTGGCTTGAGAACGCAATCTGAGCTTCCGCCGGGAGCTTGGCGGGTGGAGCTGCCGTCAAATCCCCACAAAGGAAGTTCTTCCAGCTTGGGAAAATTTGCGAATTCCTTGATTTGAGTTTTGCTACGGAGGTTTGCTACGGGCTCATAGCCGTCGAGCCATATGTATTCGAGTTTGTATTTAGCCATTTTTAATTAGGTGTATTTCTTTGAGCAGACCAGGCCGTCTAGTGCAGCTTTTTGTTCAATTTCCCCTATTTCCCGTACGGCATGTGTAATTAAGCAGGATCAGTGCCAAGATTTCAAGAGATCAAATGAGAAAGAAAATAGAGACTCCCAATCAGCACCTTACATATGAATCGTGCACTTGGCTAACCCCCATTCCTGAACCAAACGAGCGTAGGTCTCTGAGGGATTATCGCCAAACTGATCAACGGGAAGACGGGTGAGATCTTTTTGAAAGTCGATTCGGAATAGGCCAAAGCGAGGCGTGTAGGAACCCCACTCGTAATTATCAGTGAGCGCCCAATGCATGTAGCCCAACAAGGGAACCCCGCGATCAAGCATGTGGCGGACTTGTCGGAGGTGAGCCTCGATATAATCGCTACGAAGTAACTCATCGTGTCGAGATACGGAAAGCGAGTTATCAATGAGGCAACGGTGGGCCATGCCATTCTCGGCAATCAGAATGCCTAGCCCTGGAAAGGCACGGGTATAATAGCTGCAGAAAGCCTCAAGCCCCTCAGGAAGGAAATGCCAATCCCACCACTTACTTGCCAACCCATCGAGAATGTGCTCGGAAATGCTATGGCTACGGATCTCGAGATCAGAGAAATCCGGCACGCGAAGCGCATGACTCGCGAAAGGATCGTAGTAATCCAGCCCGAGATAATCCAAGCACTGCGGACGCTTCGCACGAGCGGCTTCTTCGAAGAAAAAGCGGAATCCTTCAGCGTTGGCTGCGCGGGATGCAAAATAGTTTGCGACCTTGTGCAAGCCTGCACCAGCAATGGCGGCAAGGTCGGTGCGTCGATTCAAGGCTAACTTCGTAAAATGCGCAGAGAGCTCAGATGCCCGAGCCTCAAAAAGGCCCTCACAATCGCTTGGGGGCGTTCCATTTTTTCTCATGCAGAGAAGGTCGAGCAACATCATCTCCGACCAATAAACGTCGCTGCAAAACGTATTCATGGAGACCCTCGGAGTCCCCCACCCTTTCGAATCATAGATATCGTGAATCACGTTGTAGGCCCGAACATGCGCCGCAAGAAGACAACTGTAGGCCTGAATCCCCACCGCTATTCCGATTTCGGGTCCACCCGGAAATAAGCGATTCAGATAGGTATTCAAAACGAGCATGTTGGGCTCGTTGATCGTGACATACCAAGAAATCGGAGGCTGGTCGTGAATATCCGCAAGCTGGTCGTTCACGCGGGTGACCGTCGTTTTCACAAACGTCTCAAATGCTTCAACTGTCGGCTCTTGGAGCCAAGCGTTAACGCCCAGCCAATCTGGATGGGTGAAATGGTGAAGCGTAACGACGGGCTCGAGACCTTCTTCGCGGCAAGCAGCAATGCGAGTGGCGTAGGCATCGATGGCATCAAAATCAAATGCCGGAGCGTGTGTGGCTCCTTTGGATGTACTGGGCTGAACGCGCGACCACTCGATGCTGAGTCGAAAGGAATTGAGACCGAGACTACGAGTGAGAGCGAAGTCATCCCGGTATCGGTTCCAAAAATCAACGGCGATTCCCGTCCGGGCGACGCGACCGGAAGCCTCGCAGTCTGCCCAGTTATTACGGGGCTGGCAGATACCATTGTAGCCCCCTTCGAATTGGTAGCCCGAGGTCGCGACACCGATGAGAAAAGGTTCAGGCATGATATTTGAGCTCAACCTGCCGCCGCAATCCGTTTACGAAGGACTTTTTCACGGAGCTTAGAAATGATCGCGGGCTTTCGCGATGGAGATTCCATAACGATCCGGGCGATGTCCGCCGCCGCATTGGGACGCCCAAGTGTGCGCGCATTATTTGACATCCGGAGCAGTTTTTCTGGGTCATCTAAGAGAAGCCGAAGCTTGTGAGTGATGAGGGTGAGTTCGGTGCATTTTAAGGCCGCGCCGCACTCAAGAAGGACATCAGAGTTCCGCTCTTCCTGCCCTCCGATCGGATCGAGAATCACCATGGGCAATCCTCTGGCTAGGGCTTCAGCCGTGGTCATTCCGCCCGGCTTGCTGAGAAGAATAGACGCCACTGCCATGAAGTCGGAGATTTCGGTTGTGTAACCAAACACCCGAAAATCATCGGGACGGTCTTTCACCAGAGCGGAGATCTCCGCGAGCATCTCCTCATTGCGACCACAGACAATGATCGCTTGAAAATCCCGGTCGAGTTGAAGGATCTGACGCACTACAGCCGATGCGGGACTCATCCCCAAAGCCCCGCCGGCAATGAGTAACGTGGGACGACCGGGCTTTAGTCCATGACGCAAAAGAATAGCGGCGGCATCCACCGGTCTTGCAAACTCAGGGTCAACAGGAATGCCAGTGATCTCGATCCGATCGCTAGGTAACCCGAGCGCTTCCATGTGAATCTTATCCTCCTCTTGAGCGACAAAATACCAATTGAATGCGCGAGTGATCCAAAAGGCATGGAAATGAAAGTCCGTGACCACCACTCCCAATTGGGCATCGAGTTTTCCGTTTCCAATCAACCAGGAAATCACTCCCGCCGGCATGAAATGAGTGCAAAGAATAATGTCGGGACGAAAGTCTTTCACCAGATTGATCAAGGGAAGCGCTTGCGGGAGGTCGATAGCCAATCGGCTTTTATCCGCGACCCAAGGATCATCACTGCGCTCATACCACCAACCCAGAAACTCGGGCATAATCGTGGAAAGCTTCGAGTATAGTGTGGAGTAAAACTGACGATGCAGGAGATTCGTGTGATCTAAGGAGTCATCACACAAAACCTCCTCCACATCAGTCCGCGCGCGCATAGCACGCTCAAGAGCCAGCGCCGCTTTCACGTGCCCCGATCCCACGGATGCAGATAAAATGAGAACTCGCTTGCTCATATCCACACATTGGCTAGCCCATGACCATTCCTCAAGTGGGATTATTAAGAATCC
>JBILZC010000124.1:0-5365 GCA_044377415.1 Terrimicrobiaceae bacterium
TAGCCTCGGGCGGCGTGGTAGGGCATGCCGCACATCGGAGTTGGACCGCGCTTCGTGAGCGACAGATTGAGGAGGCGAGAGGCTTCGATTGCATCCTCCCCAAACATTTCATAAAAATCCCCGAGGCGGAAAAGAAGAAGCGTGCCTGGCGGCAATTCACGCCTGAGGGCGTGATATTGCTGCATCATGGGGGTCAGCGTTTCGGTGGACATCGCAGATCAGGAATTTCTCAGGAAAGCCGCGAGAGGGCTTGTCGGCGAAGCTTGATCGAGACGCATCGGAAGACCCGCCTCAAAGGCCTCGCGGGCGGCTTCCACTGTGACTCGGAAGGCATGGGCCATACGATTTGGGAAAGTCGCGGCGGCGATGGCGGTATTCACCAGAACGGCGTCGGCTCCCATTTCAAGGGCTTCCGCGGCGTGGCTGGGTGCGCCGATGCCGGCGTCGACGATAACGGGAACCGAAGCTTGTTTAATGATGATTTCGATCTGGGATCGGGTATCCAGCCCGCGATTGCTGCCGATGGGGGAACCGAGCGGCATCACGGTCGCCGTGCCCACATCCTGCAAGCGTCGAGCCAGGACGGGATCGGCATTGATGTAGGGAAGAACAACAAACCCCTCTTTTACCAACTGGGTGGCGGCGGCGAGTGTTTCGATCGGATCTGGCAGGAGGTAGTGGGGGTCCGGGTGAATTTCGAGTTTGATCCACATCGGCAGTCCCGCAGCGGCGGCGAGGCGGGCGAGGCGAACCGCCTCCTCCGCATTCATGGCTCCACTGGTATTAGGAAGCAGCAGGTATTTTTTTGGATCAATGAACTCGAGGATGTTCGCGTAGGGATCGTTTTTTCCACTCAGGTCAGCGCGGCGAAGAGCAACGGTGACGATTTCCGCGCCACTAGCGTCGAGCGCGTCGCGCATCGCCTCATTCGAAGAGAATTTTCCGGTGCCTAGAAGGAGACGCGAGGAAAACTCGCGTCCGGCGATGGTCAGTTTTTGATTCACAGTGGGTGAATGATGCCGTTGGAAAGGGCTTTTTCGCAACAAGTATGATGCGGAGATTTTGGGTGAGTCCGCGAGCGAATGGATTTGAAGGCGCGAGCGCCTTTAGCAGCAGGTGTTTTCGCCGCAACCGCAGGATCCTGGGGCGTCGGGAAGCACTTCCTCGGCAGGGTCGATCTGGATCGTCTCGAGTTGGATTTGCTGAAGGGCAAATTGCTCTCGAGCCTGTTGTAGGAGATCGAGGGCCAAGGGATCAGGAAGATGACGCGTGCGAAGCTGGATTTCGACCGTTTTGCCAGCATATTGTGGGAAGGATTCGGCCATCTCACCGTCCAGAATGAAGGAAGCGTAGGCGTTGAGTTTTTCCTGGAGCTGGAGGATTTGTTGGTCCTCTTTTCCCCATGGTCGCGTCTCATACATGGCAAGAACGAGCAGGTCGCGGCGGTTATCGTAGGCAAAGGCATCAAGCACTCCTGTGTGCTCGAGCCCCATTGGTCGGGAACTCATGATATGATTTTTATTAGGTTGAAGGGCTCAGGCTTTGGGAAACCACTGATAAAGCATGAAGTAAACAAGGACTCCGGTCACTGAAACATAGAGCCACAGCGGAAATGTCCAACGGGCCCAAGCGCGATGGCGCTCATGTCGGGCTCGGATGGCGTGATTGATGGTGATTAAAATGAGCGGCACAATCGTGATTGCCAAGATGATGTGGGAGATGAGCATCCCGTAGTAAAAAGTGCGCCAGAATCCCGCTCCAGCAAACGGAGTGTGAACGCCATGGACGAGAACTTTGTGGAGGACGTATGTGACAAGAAAAATGGTCGAGACAACGAACGCTCCTGCCATGCAGTTCCGGTGGGCGATTTTTCTATCCGTTTTGATGCAAAAAAAACCCGCAAGGAGAAGGAGGGTCGCGATCGAGTTGAGTCCTGCATTCAGTGCAGGAAGGTCGGACACACTCATGGGACTAGGTTTTTACGATCCAACTCTCGGCAGGTGCGTCCGATGAAAACCACGAGAGCACTGACGATCACAAATACAACGCCCAGCATACACAGAACTCCCCAAGAAAGACCGACGCCAGCCAAGACGGTTTGAGGTTCCTCGGCACTACCAACGCCGGGTGCACGACACCCCACGCAAGCCTGCGCGGCGTGGAGCAAAGTGAGGAAAAAAACACTGACCGTCAGGGTGAAGGTTTTCATTTGGTATTAGTGGTCTTACTTTCGCGCAGAATATCGCCCAAGTCGATCATGAGCTTTTGTAGGACTTCGGGGTCAGCGCTATCTTGGTATCCACGAAGCCAGCCGTTCGCATCGACAATCACAAAACGAGTGGAGTGCGCAGGTGTGCCATCAGGCTCCTTTGCGAGGGGTTGGAGTAGGCCTTTGACGACGATGTCGTTGATATCCGCACTCGGACCCGTGAGGAATTGCCAGTGGGCGGGGTCGGCTTCCGACGATTTCGCGTATTCGCTCAGCACGGGAGGGGTATCATGATCGGGATCGACCGTGAAAGAGATGAGTTGGACTTCCTTCCGGGCTCTGGCGAGCCGTTTGTTGAGTTCCGCCATTCGGAGTGTTGACAGCGGACACGGGCCCTTGCAGCGGGTAAAAATGAAATTGGCGACCCAGATTTTCCCTTTGAGGTCGGCCAGAGTGACAGTGCGACCAGTTTGATCCGTGAGTGTGAAAGCGGGGACTTCGGAAATCTTCTGCAAGTGGCCAGGCACCGTATAGGGTCGCGTGTTTTTGAGATTACTGAAGGCGACCCCCAGAAGCATGGAGACGGCAAGGAAGGCGATCACCCATCCCAATCGGGGAATCCCTGGCCGCTCCTCAGGCTCAGACATAGTAAAGCAGTGTGAGAACAACGATCCAGACCACATCCACAAAGTGCCAATAGAGTGCCACATTCTGCAGGGCGATGTGGTTCGATGGAGTGAAGCAATGTGTGAAAGCCTGGCGAAGGAAACACCAGATGATGAGTGCTACGCCGATGGCAACGTGGAGGCCGTGGAATCCGGTGATGACGAAAAAGCTCGATCCATAGACGCCGCCAGTATTGAACCAAAGGCCCTCGTGGTAGAGGTGAGCCCATTCGTAGCACTGAACGCCAACGAACAGCGCACCCAAGAAAATAGTGACTGCAAGCCAGCTCAGGCCCGATTTTCCTTTGGCAACGGCCATTTCAGAAAGGTGAAACGTGCAACTGCTGGCGAGGAGGAAGATTGTGTTGATTGAAGTGAGGAAAACGGGCAGGAGGGGGATATCGGCGCTCGGTGGCCAGGCGTGGCCGGCCTGCCAAGGGAATCCATTCAAAGAAATACGAAGAACGACATAGCCACCGAGAAGCCCGGCGAAAAGCATGGCTTCGGAAATCAGGAAAATAATCATCCCGAATTTGCAAGTGGCCGCTGGTGCGCCTTGGTGTTCTTGGGAATCGTGGGTGAGTGCTGCAGTAGACATATTGGGTTGTGGTTTTTTTAAAAAATTATGGCGCTAGGAGCGGGCCGCGAATGTTCATGAGTATCAGAACAAGTGCGGTGAGTGAAATAGCAAAAAGCCATAGCGATGCCATGACAAACAAATTGGCACGTTTTGTTGTGTTTTTTTTCATCGTTTGGTGGCCACCAGAAGGCCGAGTAAGACAGGGAGATAAACGATCGAGGCAAAGAAAAGGTTGCGTGCCGCGTTGCGATCGCGGCGACGAATAAAATGGAGCGCAAACGCCGAAAAGGCGAGTCCGAGGACAAGGGCACCGAAAAAGTAAACTGGCGAGTTGAAACCCAAAACGCCCGGAACGAGAGTGACCAGCAGCAGACAGAAGGAATATAGGAGGGCCTGACGGGAGGTTGTGGCGCACTCGGGGTCGTTCGCGGTGAGCATGACAAATCCTCCTTGAGCGTAGTCATCCTTATACATCCACGCGATAGCGAGAAAATGCGGCATTTGCCAGAACCAGAGGATGGCAAACAGAAGGCAGCCCTCTAGGTCATAGTTGCCACGCGCAGCCATCCATCCAATCAGTGGCGGGAGAGCGCCGGGCACGGCCCCGACGAGCGTATTGAGCGAGCTGATGCGCTTCATCGGGGTGTAAACGAGGATGTAAATAGCGATTGTCGCGAAGGCAAGAAATGCGGCGTCCCAGTTTGTGAAAAGGGCAAGAATCGCTATGCCTGTCGTGGAAAAAAACAAGCCAAACAGGAGGGCATCCACCGGACGCATACGCCGAGCTGGGAGTGGGCGATCCATGGTCCGCTTCATGGTGGCGTCGATATCCCGTTCCCACCACTGGTTCAATGCCGATGCGCCTGCGGCGCAGAGTGCCGTCCCCAAAAGGGTCGCCGTGAGCAACACCCAATCAAACGGGCCTTTCCAGCCGAGAAGGAATCCAACCAGCGTGGTGATGAGGACAAGCAACGAGAGCCGAGCTTTGACTAAAACAAGGACATCGTCCCAAAGACCCATTTTAGGGGTTTCCTGTGGAACGGCCGCGGTCTTCATGCGATGGAAGAAAACTCCCTTTGTGGCTGTGTGTCTGGAACGCGGAAGCGCCCTGCTTGGATGCCGCGATAGAGACGAAAGCTAAAAATCACGCCTAAGAAAAGAGAAAGGGCACCGAGGGCCATGTGGATAGTGGCGACGTCGGCCGCTTTATTTGACCAAATCGTCCAGGCGCCAAGCAGAACCTGACAGAAGATCATTAGCAACCAGATACAGCTCCACAGCGAGGCGCGCCGGGCGACGAGGTTGCGGAGGCTGCGAAGGGCCACGGCTGCCACGGCGAGAAAGATGCCAATCGCAACGCCCCGATGGGCCATCTGAATCCAAATCTGGGTAGCGCTTGTGGGCACGAGGTCGTCCGCGAGGCGTTTGGTGTTGATGGCCTCAAGTGCCGTAGGATCGGTATCCGGGAGTATTTCTCCATAGGCCAAAGGGAAATCAGGAATTGCGAGGCCCGCATGCTCGTGGCGCATGGTGGCTCCGAGGGCGAGTTGAACAAAAATGAGCACCGTCGAGAGGATGGTCATTTGCTTTAGAACGGGATCGGGAATGAAGACGTCCCAACCCCCACGCAAGAACCTCGGGCTTGTGGCAATCGTGATGACACCCAACAGGCAAAAAAACGACTGAGCCAACATGGCGTGGAAAATGCCAATTTCATCCTTAAAAAGCGAGACCCGCAAGCCCCCCAAGAGGCCTTGAACGCAAACGACGACAAAGGCGATAACGCCCAGATTTTTGACCCAACGGCGAGGCTCTACGGCCAGCAACCAAGCGGCCAAAATCATAGTGAGCAACCCCACGCCCGAAGCGATTAGGCGGTGGGCATGCTCATAGAAAATCCCGCCCACCCAG
>JBILZC010000056.1:0-15664 GCA_044377415.1 Terrimicrobiaceae bacterium
GGGAAACCGCTTTGGCTCGGGGAATTCGGTGCCGACCCCGAGAAACCGGCCGAAGCCCGGCTCGAAGAAGTGGAGGAATTTGTGGGGTTGATCGAGAAACTCGGCATCTCGCTGGCGGCCCTGTGGGTTTTCGATTGCGACAATCCGGATGTTGCTGCTTGGAATGTTGAACCCGGTAATGAAAACGCCGGAGCCCTTGAAATTCTGAGGGAAGCCAACCGGCGGCTGCGCTCCCAATCTATTACCCCATGAAGACCACTTCCTCACCAGGCAGCGCCGGAGATTCGGCAGAGAGCGTTCCGAAGGATTCAGATCCCAAATGTGCTGCATCGCCGGGTCAAAAAGCCGCCTGGGCCTCCGGCGCGATTGCAGACGTTTACATGGCCAACGTGTTTTCGTATCTGGCGATGCCGATCTACAATGTCGCCCTCAAAGTGGATGCCACAATGGTGGGATGGGGTATGGGCCTTCCGCGGATTTGGGATGCGCTCGCCGATGTAATCATCGGTTTTCTTTCCGATAACACCCGCAGCCGCTGGGGACGGCGGCGCCCTTACATTTTTGCCGGGGGCATTCTTTCGGGTTTGGCTTTCGCCTTGGTTTGGATGCCACCGGCGAGTGCCTCGCCCACCGCGATCGGGGCCTACTTCATAGCATTCGGGTTTTTATTCTACACCGCCTACTCCATCTTCACCGTTCCTTGGGGAGCACTCGGACTGGAACTCACGGACGACTACCATGATCGGACCAATGTGCAGGTGTGGAAAACCATTGCCCAGGCGGTCGGAGGCATCGGACTGGGCTGGCTTTGGTGGCTGGCTCTGAGAATCGGCGAGAACGAAATCGAGGGGGTGCGGTATGTGGGGCTCATTTTCGGAGCGATCATCGTATTGGCGGCCATTGTGCCGGCGGTGTTCTGCCGAGAGCGGGCACAAACAACCGCCCACGCGCCGCTCTCCTTCTGGAAGGCGGCAGGAGCGACCTTCACCAACCGGTCCTTCCTCTGCATCATGGGCTTCACGATTTTTACGATCATGGGGCTGTTTCTTGTGAACGCCTTTGCCCTTTACATCAATATCTACCATGTCTTCGGTGGAAAAAAGGATGCGGTGGCAACCCTCAACGGTGTGGCTAATACCATCTTTCAGTTGGCCGGTCTCGGCTTGGCTCCGGTGGTTGCGTTTGTGGCCCGCCGATTCGGAAAACGCCGAACCCTGCTCGCGGGGTTCACCTTCGTGGGGATCGGTTTTGCTTCGTCCTGGTGGACCTACTCACCGGCTTTCCCGTATCTGCAGATTGCCAGCCTCGCATTGATCAGCCCCGGCCTTTCCTGCCTTTGGATTCTTGGCCCATCCATGCTCGCCGACACCTGCGCTCGAGATGCTCAAAGCACGGGACTTCGGCGCGAAGGCATGTTCAATGCGAGCTATGTGTGGTGCATAAAAGTTGGCATTTCCATGACCCTTGTTCTTAGTGGCTACATGCTGAGCTGGTCTGGATTCAATCCTGAGATCGACCTTCAACCGACCGGCGTGCTGACCAACCTCCGGCTTCTCTACGCCATCGTGCCAGTCGTTTTCATAGGCGCTGCTGCAGCATGTGCTATGGCATATCCGAAGGAGGATTTGTCGCGATGAATCGTTACCGCATTGCTGCCCTTGTGGCCTGCCAGATTTTGGCGCTGGTTCTTAATGGGATCGCTGGGTTGGAAATCCCTTCGATTTTCAGCGACCACATGGTCCTCCAACGCGACCGTCCGCTGACAGTGTGGGGCTGGGCCGTCCAGGGGGACGTCGTAACGCTGGAATTTTCCGGAAGCACGGACAACGCGACCGCGAGTGCCGATGGGCTTTGGGAAATGGTTCTGCCTTCGTTTCCAGCCTCCGCCGACGGGCGTGACCCCGAGCCTTTCTTTCTTGTGGTCCAACTTCACGGATACGACCACCCGAACCGCTTGGCTGACTGGTCGACTCTCCGCGAGCAGCAGGCGGAAGTGGTTCAAAGCACTCACCGAGCTGCCATGGCCGTCACCATCGACCTCGGTGATCAGAGCGATTTCCATCCCGTGCGCAAGCAGCCGGTGGGAGAGCGCCTTGCGCTGCTCGCACGACGGCATGTTTACGGAGAAGAATCGGTTGTTGCCGAGGCTCCGCGTTTTGTTCGCGCCGAACGGCACGGCGACGAGGTCACGCTTCATTTCAAACCCAGCGCAGATTTGGCGACGAGCGACGAGATGTCCCCGCGAGGTTTCGAGATGGGCGACGGGAAGCAGCCGTTTGTGGAGGTCGAGTCCACTCTGCGCGAGGGAGTTATTGTTTTTCCCTACCTCTGGGAACTCCAGCGACCGAAATCCGCTACGCATGGGCCAACTGGCCCAAGGCCAATCTTCAATCCTTCAGCGGCCTGCCAATCGCTCTCTTCCGCACAACTCTGCGCGACTAATTTATGAATACGCCGATTGAATCCGACACGGATATATCAACCGCTGCCCAGGTGTCACGTAGCACACCCTCCAGCCTCTCCCTGGATGGACTCTGGCAACTGAGCGGTCGGGACCCGGAGGGCAGAGCCACGCTCGAACTCAAAGGAGCGGTTCCCGGCCACATCCATCCCGACCTGCTGCGCGAGGGTCTGATTCCTGATCCATTCTGGCGCGATAATGCCGAGCAATGCCAGTGGGTGGAGCATTGGGAGTGGACTTACGAGCGCTCCTTCGACCTCCCCGCTGGGGCCGATGAGGAATGGGCTGTCCTTGAGCTTTCCGGGATCGATACCTTCGCTTCCATCGAGTTGAACGGTGAACTGCTCGGGCGGTCTTCCAACATGTTTGTGCCCGTCCGTTTTCCAGTCGGCTATTTGCTTAGGCGTCGGGGGAATATTCTCCGTGTTTGCATTGATCCGATCCGGCGTCATGTGGCCGACACACCTCGCGATGTGGACTGTGCTTTCGAGAACCACGAGCGTCTCTATGTCAGGCGCATGCAATGCACATTCCATTGGGATTGGATTCACCGGTTTGTCTCTGCCGGGCTGTGGCGCGGTGTGACATTGCACTTTCACAAGCAAGCCCGGATCGCAGATGTCTTCGCAAGCACCGTCTCGATCCAGCCAGCGGCGGATTGGCAAACGTCAAGAACCGCCACAAGCGCCCACCTGCGGGTGCGTGTGGCAGTAAAACGCGAGACGGAGGATCCACTCACCGCCGACCTTCGGATCGAAGGGCCTGAAGGCGGTATCGTCTGGCAAGCAAAATGGCGGGTGGATGACGAGGAGATCGAGGTGGAAATCGAGAACCCCCAGCTCTGGTGGCCAAATGGTTTAGGTGGTCAGCCGCTTCACACCTTGGTGGCAACGCTTCGGAATGCCGAACTGAAGGAACTTGATCACAAAGAGATCACCTTGGGAATCCGGACGGTGGAAATCCGGCGTGATCCCGATGCTCCGGGAAGCCCCGAGGAAAAACGGACGCGCAACCTGCGCACCGCACTCCCTGCGGAGGAAATGCGAAACGCCAACGACCCCGGAGAGAGCTTCACAGTGCTTGTCAATGGTGAGCCGGTTTTTCTCAAGGGGGGAAACTGGGTGCCGGCAGACCCCTGGCCATCACGGATTACCCCGGAGCACTATGAAAGACTCATCGGCCTTGCTGCTGAAGCGAATCTTAACTGCCTGCGAGTTTGGGGCGGCGGCATCTACGAGTTGCCGGATTTCTGGGCTGCCTGTAACCGGCTCGGAATTCTCGTTTGCCAAGATTTCCAAATGGCCTGCGGCAACTATCCGGAGGATGAGCCGGCATTTATTGAGGGTTTTCGTGGTGAGGCTTCTGCCGTCATCCGTCAACTGCGCAACCATCCCGCGCTCGCTTGGTGGATCGGCGACAACGAGAATCGGATGAAGTTTGATTTTGACGACCCCCACTCGCCAGGAACCCGAGTGGTGAACGAAGCGATCCGCCCCTCCCTGCTTGAACTGGATCCGGACCGTCCCTTTGTGCCCTCCAGTCCGTTCGGCGGAAGGCCCAACAACTGCCTGACCATCGGCGACTGTCATCAGAGTGCCTTCGCCATCGATCGCGCCGGACTGGATCGTGACTGGCGGGATTATCGGAACTGGTTTCCGGCTGCCATCGGCAGGCTGAACACCGAATGCATCACCGCAGGTTCGCCTACGCTGCGCTCGATCCGACATTTTTTGGCCGAAGAGGATATCGCCGACCCGCAAAGTCCGATGTGGTATTTTCACACCAAGGACAATCCCTATACCGACACGCGGATCTTTGATGCCCAGCGGATTTCATGCGAACGGCTCCTCGGTCCGTCCGAGAATCCGTGGGAGTTCGTGGCGAAACTCGGCTATGTGCAACATGAATTTGTCCGGCTGACGCTTGAGGCAGCACGACGCTGGAAAGGATACAACTGGGGTGTGCTCTTCTGGATGTTCAACGATTGCTGGCCGGCGACCGGTTGGAGTTTTGTGGATTATTATGGCATTCCAAAACCGGCTTGGTTTGCTTTGAAACGCGCCTGCCAGCCTGTCATCGGCTCGATCGAGGAGACTGCGGAAAACTTCCGTTTCTGGGTCTGCAATGACCGGCTCGATCCGTTCGCAGGTGAGGTGGCGATTGTGGTGCAACCGTGGAGTGGCGCGAGCCAAAAGTTACTGCAACTTCCGGTGACGGTTTCCGGCAATGCTTCCGCCTGCTGCCTCGAAATTCCAAAAACGGAACTGCCCGGCGTGTTAAATGAAAGGCGCGCCGTCTTGGTGATGGAGCTCCTAATGGATGGCAAGCGGGTTGACCGCGCGTGGTTCTTTTCCGGTTTGCCAAGTGAGATGGTACCTCCTTCCGTTCTTCTCGAAGCGGAGATGGAGACGCTTCAGCCCGGTCGGGGCGAGATCGTTCTGCACAGCCTGGGCTATGCCCGCGTAGTCACAATCGATACGGAACTGGATGTTGAAGACAACTATTTCGACCTTCTTCCCGGCGAGAGGCGGCGCATCGGCTGGCTCGCCCGCAGCGCCTGCAACCCAGCGATTTCCATCACTTGCTGGAATGCTGCTGGTGAGCCCATACAAGTGAAAAATCTAAACAGTGCAACTGCAGCATTAAGTTTCCGGGAATAAGAAATCCACTATGAAATCAGCCAAATGGATCTGGTGCACGGGACAGGATGTGCGCGGCTACAATGTGGCGGCGCGGTTTCGCAAGGAATTTGAGGTGAGGGATGGGACAGTTGGTACGCTGCGGATCACGGCAGACAGCCGGTATCGGGTGTTGCTCAACGGGGATTGGATCAACGACGGGCCGGGCAAGGCCTATCCTGAGCATTTTACTTACGACTGCTATGAAATCGGGGGGCTTCTAAAACCGGGGCGCAATGTGATCGAAGTTGTCTCCCGGTATTATGGAGTTGGCACGTTCCACCAGATTCCGCAGCAGGCGGGATTGTTAGCAGAAATCGAAGTGGACGGACGGGCTATCGGTACCGACGCATCCTGGGAATCAACTCCGGTGAAATGGCTGCAGCAGGAGGTGCCCAAGGTGAGCTGTCAGATGGAGCCCTGCGAGTGGATCGATGCGCGGCAGGATACCGAACCGAACTGGCGCCCGTCGGTCGAGCTCTTCGCGGCGGACGGCGGACCGTGGGGCGACTTGTCGCCGCGCTTATCTCGTCCGCTCACCAAGCAGACTTGCCGCCCGTTAACAGTTCACGGGGCGGTGCTTGTCGCCAAGGCTCCGCCCTCGGTCTGCGTGCCAGTAACGAGGATCGCCCACCCGGGGCTGATAGAATGCAACCATCGCACCGGCCGTCCGGTCACGCTGGCGGCGACGTTCACGCTGGCGGAGCCGACCGAGATCGATTTCGGCTCTCTCTGCTGGCGGGTGGCCATTGACGGAACGCGCACCGACGCGCCTCTTGCGCTCGAAGCGGGCGTCCACACCGCGCTTTTCTTCTGCGTCGAATTCTACGGTCACAAAAAGGAGCTCGCCTTCCCGTTCATACACCTTTCGGGCGTCAGATGGGGGGAGTGGCGTGTGTTTGTGAACGATGAGTTCCTTTTTCGTGACAACGACATCGTCTGGATGAATTTCCCGAATCCGGGGGCTGGGCAAGCCGGGCAAGCCGGGCAAGCCGGGCAAGCCGGGCAAGCCGGGCAAGCCGGGCAAGCCGGGCAAGCCGGGCAAGCCGGGCAAGCCGAGCGAGGCTGGATGGCGAAGGTTGATGCCGCCTGCTCCGCATGGCCTTCGGCCACCGAGCCCGTGCCGGAATTGGGACGCCGGGTCGGGATCGCAGAGAATGCACTTTTCCTTGGCGACTACACGGCGGACTTCGCCGCGCGACGACCCTTGCGCGATGCCGGTGAATCAGTAACGAACTCCAGCGCGCTCTGTGAGGGCGGCTCTGGCGTCGTCCGGATAGACCCCGCTCCCGGCTGCGATATCGAAATTTGCTATGACCTCGGCGAGCAACGCTGCGGGTATTTTGATTTCGAACTCGCCGCGCCCCCCGGCACGTTCCTCGATCTACACCTCGTCGAATACATCACACCGCAGGGCGTGGTGCAGCACACGGCGGAATTCAACCGCAACGGAATGCGTTTTGTCTGCGCCGAAGGCCTCAACCGGCAACTCTCGCTCAAGCGGCGTTCCGGGCGCTACCTCTTCGTCACCCTGCGTGAGTTAACCGCTCCCTTTGAACTGCGGCGACTCGAGATCGTCGAGTCCAACGCCGATGTGGAGCCGGTCGCACAATTCCGCTGCTCCGACGCGGCACTCGACCTCGTCTGGTCCGCCTGCGAGCGAACGCTCAAGTTGGGCATGGAGGACACCTTTACCGATTGCTCACTCTACGAGCAGACGCTCTGGATCGGCGACGCCCGGAACCAGGCACTTTATGCCTTCAGCGTATATGAGGCGCCGGAAGTTTCCGCCCGCTCGCTGGAGTTGGGTGCGCAATCCCTTGAACGGTTTCCAATGGTTGGATGCCAAGTGCCCTCAACATGGGAATGCATTCTGCCGGCGTGGAGTTTTCTCTGGGGCATGCATGTCTGGGAGCATTACTTCCACACTGGAGATCGTGCTTTCTTGGAAAAAATCTGGCCCGCCGTCCGGCGCAACCTCGAGGGGGCATTCGGCTTTCTTGATCGTCATGGACTCTTCAGCGGGACATTCTGGAACCTGCTTGAATGGGCGCCCATCGACGATACCCACCCCACCGTTATGCACAACAGTCTCCTGCTCGTCGCGGCTACTCGTGCTGCGGAGAGGTGCGCTACTGTCCTCCGAGACGACAATGCGCTGTCCTGGCTGCGACCCCGGCGCGAGGCGCTCGTCGAGGCCATCAACGCTTGGTGGGACCCGAACAAGCGAAGCTTTCCCGACGCCATCCTTGAGGACGGCACACCCAGCCCGAAAATCTGCCAGCACAACAGCGCCCTCGCCATCCTCACCGGCGTCCTGCCTGAAGAGCGTATCCCCGACGCCCGCGCCAATCTCCTCGACCCGCCGTCCGAAATGACCCGCATCGGCTCGCCCTTTGCCGCGCAATTCCTCTACGAGGCTCTCGATATCCTCGGCGAACCCGAAGCCATCCTCGCCTCGATCCGGGAAAACTACATTCCCATGATCGAATCGGGCGCCACAACCGTCTGGGAAACCTTTCCTGGCAGCACCTGCTCGCCCCCCGGCTTCCCGACCCGAAGCCACTGCCATGGCTGGTCGTGCGGCCCGCTCCAGTTCTTCAACCTCATCGTTCTCGGTATCCGCCAAACCGCTCCCGGCGGTGTCGAATTTGAGATCAGTCCTTGGATCAACGGCCTCGAACACGCCTCCGGCGCAATGGCCACACCGCACGGCCCTCTCCATTTGAGCTGGTGGGCGGACGCATCAGAAGTGACCCTTGAAATCCACGCCCTGGCTGCCCTCAAAATCGTCTTCAAACCAAACGCGAGTTTCGGAACCCGAAGGCTGGTCTCAGAAATCCTGCCTCCGTGAGGTGTGGACCTCTGTCGAGGAACCTCAATAAATTGAGTTGAAGGACTTTCAGTCGCGTGTTGTTAGCATGAGGCATGAGGGGTTAGATGACATGAAAGCCACTTACAGACTGGCTCTGCGGTCATTTTGAGCTTACGAAGTGCATAAAATCGATGTTGTAGAATGGGAGGCTGTGAGTCAAACCACACAACAAGCAAGCGGACCGTTTTATATCGGCATCGACTTCCTTAAGCACTACATCGTATTCTGCGTCATCGACGAGAGGAATACGGTCTTGGAGCGCGGGCGTATCGATCACAAAATTCCGTTCGGATTTGAGCATTTGCTCAAACGCTATCTGGGCCGGTGCCTTAGGTCGTGGGCTTTGCCGGATGTAGGCGCCTAGATTTTTGTTTTAGGCACATGTAGTGTATGTCATAGGCGAGGAGCAACAATGCGACCTTCGGTCTCGGGGATGATCTATTGGTTGAACGAGCCACCACTCAACTGGAAGCGTGTGCCCCTCTGCTAAAATCCAAAAGCATGCTGCTTTTGGTATCAATCGTCATTTAAGTCAACTTCACCGCGCACCGCCAACCTCCGCTCATCGCGAATACGGCTTGTTAAGTCAGGCACAAGAATCGCATCGCGGAGGCGCGGCAACCTTGGGAATCTGATTCGCACAAAAAAAGGGATTTTTAGATTTCGAAGTCGACGGCGGCTGAAGCGACTTGAGTGGGCGATGCAAACGGAACAGGGATCCCGTCCTGAAGAAGCTTATCGAGCGTCACCTCGACGACTTGAGCTAGGCTGTATCTGTCCAAGATGTCAGCTATGGCATTGCGAACGTCGAGCATGAGCAGGCGCAACCCGCAATGCTCCTCATCCGGACAACTGCATTTGACATAGGCGGAGTGGCTCACGCAGGCGATGGGAGCAAGTGGACCATCGACCAGTCGGACGACCTCACCCATCGAGATATTCGACGGGGGCTTGGCAAGGAAGTAGCCGCCATGTTTACCACGCTTGCCATCCACGATCCCTGCTTCGCGGAGTTGCAAGAAAATCTGCTCCAGAAATGGCAGTGGAATACTTTCGCGGGTTACAATTTCCTTAAGAGTCAGAAGGTCACGCCCAGCTTCTCGGGCCATGGCCAGAGCGATCAAGGCCCTCAATGCGTATTCACCCCGTTTCGTAACTTTCATACGGGATAATCGATGATGAGGCAGGGAACGAATGACATGGACAATGCATTAGCGCTCCTGGTCGCCAATGAAAAGCCCACACATGAGAGAAACATGCGAAGGTTAGCTCCGAAGAGGAGCATCACGCTGTGAGCAAGGCCGCACCGAAAACACCAGCACTATCGCCGAGTTGAGGGGGAATGATGCGAGTGGTCATCTCAGAATTAAAGAGGTGCCGAAGAATCGCCTCTCGTGTCGCCTCATCATACAATAAAGAAATATTTCCCACACCACCCCCGATGATAATCACATCGGGATCGAGGATATTCATGACCGCCGCAATGGCCTCGGCAAACTTGGATCGCAACAACTCGAGCGTTTGAATGGCCACCACCTCGCCAGCGAGCGAGCGTGACACGATCTCCGGCAACCGCACTTTTTCGCCACCATTTTCATGGTAAAAGCGTTCCAATGAAGGGCCGGCAATCACCGACTCGACACACCCTTTCCTTCCGCAGTAACACAAGCGGGATTCTCCACACAAGGGGTTGTGCCCCCACTCTCCTGCGATGCCATGGTGACCATTGAGGACCTTGCCATTAATCACAATTCCACCACCGACTCCCGTGCCGAGAATAAGCCCAAGAACGACCTCGGCATTCCTACCCGCTCCACATATGGCTTCGGCAAGGGCAAAGCAGTTGGCATCATTCGCCATCACAACATCACATTTCAATGCAGCCGAAAGATCGTCTCGAAGAGGACGACCATTCAAGCAAGTCGTATTGGAGTTTTTGAGCGAGCCCGTGACAGGTTCCACAACGCCGGGCGTTCCAATGCCGATGCTGGAGGGATGGGATAAACCCGAGGCCAATTCCAAATCCGCGATGACGCCAACGATTTGAGAAAGGATATGCTCGTAACCACGCGAAGCCTCCGTATCGCGACGAAGACGATGGATGGGTGAAGTGGGATTCTGGGGATCCATTATGACCCCCTCCACTTTTGTGCCGCCCAAATCGATCCCCCAAATCGGGAAATTCGGGATCATGTCGAAACGCGCATCGGCATGATCACGTAGAGGAACGGAGACTGGATTTTAATAACTCCAGGGCTCATCTCGTCGATCAGCTCGAGGTAGATTTCGTCATTAGGCAAGTTGCGAAGCGGATCCATGAGGAACTCAGGATTGAAAGCGATGGACATGTCTTTTCCATGATACGGGATGGACATCGATTCCTTGGCTTCGCCGACCTCAGGGGTGTTTGCCGTGATATCAAGATTGTTTTTGGAAAGAGTGAGACGCAGCGAACTCGTCTTATCATTGCTGAGTAGTGCCACGCGGCGAACACAGTTGTAAAGGGCCTCACGCTCGAGTGTGACACGTTCTGTGGCCTCGCCTGGGATCACCTGACGATAGTTGGGGTAACTGCCCTCGACGATTTTGGAAACGAGTTGGCAACCGTTGAGTTCAAACGAAACGAGGTTATTCGAAGTCGAAATGACGATAGACGAATCGTCCGTGAGCAAGCGTTGAAGCTCGGTGACGGCCTTTGTTGGGAGAATAAAATCGCGATCGTGGCTCTTCGGGAACTCTAATTCCGTCTCGAAAAGCGCAAGGCGACGTCCATCGGTAGCGACAAGGGTAAGCTTGTTTTCCTGGAGTGAAAAAAGAATTCCATTGAGGACATAACGGGCCTCGTCGTTTGAAATCGCGTAGGACGTCTTGCGTAATCCATCCTTGAGTTCGCTTTGCTTGAGGGTGAGCGACTTTGGCTCTGTGAAGACAGGAAACGCAGGGAATTCCTCGCGAGGGAGACCGTAAATTTTGAAGAAGCTCGATCCGCACCGAATGGATGCAATATTTTTGCTATCCACTTCAATCGTAATTTCGGATGTCGGCAACTCACGGATGATCGAAACCAACTTGCGTGCGGGAAGCGTAGTAGCACCGGGTTTCTCCACGCGAGCGTCGATGCGGCAGCGAATGCCAACCTCGAGATCGGTCGTTGTAAGTTGAACGCCGGATTCATCAGCCTCTAAGAGGACATTAGTGAGGACAGGTAGCGTCGGGCGGGTGCTAACGACATTTTGAATTCGCTGTAATCCTTCGAGGAGGGCTTCTTTAGTGACCGCTATCTTCATGTGTAGCGGTTTGTTTAGGTTGAGAGACCGCGATTGTCAATCCGCAATGCCTGTGAATCAGGCAACATTTTCTATCTTCTGATGACCACACTTAGAAACGCAGATCAAACCGCAGCGGAGCATCGAACTGCGCCCCACTTTCAGCATTCCTGATGCGGCAACGCCACCCGCCCTCGACAGCAGCACGATCCAGTCGCGGAAATCCACTGCTCACCAACACGGAAACGTCGCTCGGGCGTCCACGGCTATCGACCGTAATCCTTAACATCACACTCCCCTGCTCACCAGCCTTCCGTGACTCCGACGGGTATGAAGCGGATGGCTTAGTGATAAAGGCAGGTTTGCCAATTTTTTTGGAAACCGCATTGCCACTTGTGCTGGAGTCGGAACGATCCACACCCAATGAGATGGATTTTGTTTTTTGTGGCAAGATCGACTTAGTGTGAATATCGGTGAGCGTCTTGGGCTTGCTGGTTGGGCGGCACTGCGGTGATCTCTCCACTATGGGTTTTGGAGTTTCTTCCGGAGCAGGTTTTTCGATTATCTGAACGTCATCCGTTGCTACTTCTGAAATAGGCTGAGACTCACTGCTAGGGGGAATTGACTCGGGCGCGGGCGGCGGGGGGCCCCTAGTTTCTGGGGCTGCCAAATTCGACTCGACAAGCGAAACCTCGACGCCCCCATCCTCGCCGTCAAAAACGTGAATCATTTTAGGAGAAGTTTTCCACCCGAAGAGAAACCAAGCGTGCAAAGCGATGGCAAGACCCGCACACAAAACAAAACGAATGGTTTTTTTTGGAAGAAACACGAGCGAAGGGAATCCCATTAAATCAGCGCTTAGGTAACGGCGTTGTGGCAAAGGCGACCTTTGTGATGCCGAGTTTTCGGGTTTCATCAAGGAAGCCAATAGCAAGACCAAGACGGGCATTCTCGTCGCCATTGATCAAAATTCGCAAATCCGGATCCGCCTCTTTGAGAATACGAATCTGAGCAAAAAGGGCCTCCTGCGAAAGCTCAACTTTATTCAGATACATTTGTCCCGTCTCGGAAAGAGTCACCATGATGTGCTCTTTGTTTTCTTGGGCCTGACCTGTGGATGCACGAGGAACTAAGACAGGAATCCCTTGTTGCTTCACCATGGAGAGGGACACCATCACAAACGTTGCTAGCAAAAAAAAGATGATATCAATGAGAGGAACAATCTCAATGCGGGCACGGCGCTTTTCACGAAACCTCGGAATATTCATGGTGAATTAGGATTTGAGGTGAATCTCAATATGACTCGCCGCGTCCTGCATTTCGAGGCGCGCTTCTTCTTCTCGGGAATTCAGATAATTAAATGGCAACAGTCCTGTGATGGCAATGCCGAGCCCATAGGCGGTCGCAATGAGCGCCTCGGCGATGCCTCCAGTGATGGCTGAGGGTGCACCGAGTTCCGATCCGCCCAGCATATCGAAACTGCGAATCATTCCGGTCACAGTGCCCAGCAAACCAAGCAGCGGCGCCAAAGTGATCGCCGTGTCGAGGATCGTGAGTCCACGATGGAAACGCTTGAGCTCCCAATTGGCAGCCCGCAGCATCGCTTCGCTGAAGGATTTCTCACGATGAGTGAGCGCGTAGGTGACGGCTCTTGCAACAAAATCCTTCGACTCTGCGCCAATGCGTGAGGCTTGATCCAGATGCCCCTTTTCTATCTGAGCCAAAATCTCACCAACCAATCTCTCATCGCGATTTTTTCTTTCGATAAGAATGAAGAGAAAACGCTCAATAACGACGCTGAGAACAACAACGGAAAGAGCGAGCAATGGCCACATAATGGGCCCACCTTTATGGAATATTTCAATCATAGTTATAGGGGCTACCGGCGACGCGTGTAGAAAAAGAGAAAAACTCCGGCTAGCGCTACCAGAGCCGCTCCGCCGGTCACAGTGACCATTGCGATATCACGTGCCATCCTGTTCGGAATGAATGCAAACTTGTGGAAGTTCATGAAAATATTTGCCTCAAACTGCATCTTATCATTCGTGTATCGCGTTACGCTTCCTGTCGTGGTGCTCACATAAACCCGTGTCCCCTCCCCATCACTGCTATCGAAGCGATACACCGGCAGCACACGAAAGATGTTCACGTATTCGTTATTGAAGGACGTCAAATAATCGGTCTTTTGAACCTTGGCTCCGCCAAGAAAGCCCTTAGCGATTTCCGCACCGTACTTTTCATCCTGTGAGGGATCGAATCGTCCGTCCACCGAGTTGACATAGGCGGGAACAGGTGCGGAGCCATAAATTTGATACCATGGTTCTCCACCAATCATTCGCAGATTGATGGCGCCTACTTGTCCAAAATCCGCCCCAAGCTTTTTCATGGCTTCAGCGGCTCCGATGTGGATCGCAGAGGGATCGAGAAAATGCCCGGTCGGCTTAACCGCTGGGGGAGGCGGTTGTTTATGAGCCATGAGAGTGTGAACCACTCCGCTTAAGGAGGAAGCCAGTATGCTCAGGCTGAAGATCAGCCCGAGCCAACGGTGAATGCCGCGAATAGTAGAAGTTTTCATTACCAGAGATATTCCATGCCAACGTAAAATCCACGACCTTCGCCTGGAAGGAACTGCGCCACGTCCAGCCCTCTGGCGTTAGCGACCACTCCCGATGTGGCTGTGTATGTTGTATCGATCATATTTTTTACCTCGAAGTAGGCGGAAAGGCCGTGCTTGGTCCGCCAACCGATCTTCGCGCCAAGGAGAGCGTAGCTATCGGTAAAGACGGTGCCTTGAGAATCGATGCTGTATCCGACAGGTACGTATTCGAGATTCGGCCCGATATAGAAGCCACACGGATGCTCGTAGAGGAGTTCTGCACGGAGGTAATGCTCTGGAATTCCTGGAAGCATGTTGGATCCGTAGATCGCGTCATTACTATAGCAGAAGTTATTCCAAAGATAATTCACACGCAGAAGAAGGCGGTCGAAGTTCGGCTTTTCCGATGAAACCTCGCTATGAAAGCTTTTCTCCTTTGTCGCGGAGTGTGTGAAAATGTCGTAAAAGACATCCCAGTTGAAGGCAAACTCAATCCCTTGATGCGTTGTATTGTCGGCATTCACCGTTTGGTTAAGACCAGGCGCGACTTCGTACTCGAGCAACTCGTTCTCCAGCCAACTGTAGTAGTAGCACAAATCCCAAGTGAAATGCGTGTATCGACCACGTGTACCGATTTCGACAGTTGTTCCTGTCTGAGCGTCCAACTGCACAAGACCGCTCCCGCCATTGCCTGCATCCGCCAACTCGCCAAAGGAAGGTGGCTCGAAGCAGCGACTCGCATCAGCAAAGATCTGGACTTGTGAAACGGGTTCGTAAATGACTCCCACTTTCGGACTAAATCCCCACCAATTTTGCGAGTCGCTATTATCAGGACCAACGGGAAAATTATCTGAATTTGTGCGCTCCACATAGTTCACTTGGGAGCCTGCACAAAGAGCCCATTGCGGCGTAATCCAGAATTGCTCGAGCGCATAGGCATCGAGATTCAGGGCGAATTGGTCGCTATCCGCAAATTGAGCCCCGCGCTGACCGAAGACATTTTCATACCGACTGTCTTGGACATATCCCCAAGTTGGAGAAAGCCCGAAGATGAAATTGTTTTTGTGGCCAAAAAGATCCGCCGTATAATCATTGCGGGCCCCAACGCCAAAATCATTCGTCAACTGAGTGATCTCAAAAAGAATTGGATGATCAAGATCCTTTCTGGACCAGAATGCACTCAAGCTAAGCCGGTTGTCGTCGGTCTGCCATGTCGTCTTATTCGCGATGCGTAGAAGATTAAAATCTCGCTTCCAATCGCTGGTGACATAATCGAACCGGGCCACAGGTTGAAAATCCCTCAGAAATTCCGGAACCCGTGCTGCCTGCGTGGCATCCTGCTCCATCTGCGCCTTGGTGAGATTGCCGGGCAACTCGGAATCCGAGAGTACGTAGGCAAAATAAAACCGAGTTTCGAGTTCAGGATTAAAACGGTAGCCGACATTGGTAAAGAGCCGCAGATTATTCTGCTCGCTGTGAACACGGTATCCGCCTTGAGACAGGAATGACAAGCTGGCGTAGTAATCGACTGGACCAACGACGTCGCCCGCTGCCAACTGCGCATGGTAGGTCTCATAGCTTCCGTAATCAAACCGAGCAGTGAAACGTGGAGCATCGTATCCCGTGAAGGAAACGAAATTCACCGCTCCCCCGAGCGTCGTGGCTCCATATTCCAAGCCATTTGAGCCACGAAAAACCTCTACGGCTTTCGAAGCAAGGGGTTCGATGGCTTGAAAGTCAAAACTACCATCGGCCAGATTGATTGGCACACCGTCTTGGAGCAGCTTC
>JBILZC010000125.1:0-5335 GCA_044377415.1 Terrimicrobiaceae bacterium
ACTGCCGTTTCTTGAGGGAGTTTCTGAAAAAGCGAGCGGGCGAAATGGTATTGGGATTCATCAGCTCCATCGAGACCAACGATGACATGGCGAATGAATCGGGTCTGAGTGAGCTCCTCCAAGATGGCGGCAAGGACGGGAGAATCGAGATCTCGGGCATGGCATGGCAACACGAGAGCAATTGCCGGGGAGAGTTCGTTGAGTTCCTTCTCGAGCTTTATGTAATCCGGGTTGCCGAGGTGGTGAAGCGTGGCAATGCCGCCGTGCTGGTAGAAATCAGACATGATCGGTACTAATCTTCCGAGTTGCTTCGCATTGAGCAAGTCCGTGAAATTGCTATTTTGAATCGGTGAGCAAAATCGATTACCCATTTTCACACCTCGTGGTGATTCACTACCACTGGCGACCAGGCGGTGTGCGGAAGGTCATCGAGTTGACATTGCCTGCCATCCTGCGGTCGGCCCCTAAGGATTTAAAAAAACTGACGCTTCTGAGTGGTAGTCCGGAATCAGAGTATCCGCTTATTGACGGCCTTGGCGGGCGAGTGGCGATTCATTCAGCTCCGGCCTTGGATTATTTCTCTGAGCAGTCGCGGGATCCTAATTCCATAGCGAGGAGTATTCGCGGGGCTTTGGGAGCCGTCATTCCGGATCAGGAGGCGGAACGCACGTTGATTTGGTTTCACAATCCCGGTCTGGCAAGGAATGCGATTTTGAATCAAGAGGTGGTACGTTTTTGTGAAATATCGGAAAGCACGCTTATTCTGCATCATCACGATTTTTGGTGTTCCGGACGCTGGGCGCGTTGGCAGGAAATGGTGCGATGCGGCTGGGACACGCTCGAAAAAGCGGCTGGGATCGCGCTAGGGTCGACCGCTCGATCGGCGCAGGTCACCATCAATCTCTCGGATTTGAAATCGCTGGCTGGTGCAATGGGGGATCGTGTTTTTCATCTGCCTAATCCTGTGGTTCGACCTAAACGGGTTTCCTCGATCCGAGTGAGAAATCTACAAAAATGGGTTGAGCAAGAGTTGCAAACCTCAGCGCCGGTCTGGGTTTGCCCGACCCGGTTTTTACGACGCAAAAACCTGCTTGAGTCCATTCTGCTGACACGTTGGTTGAGGCCGGATGCTGTTTTTGTGACGACATCAGGAAAGGCTTCGGTTGACGAGTTGCCCTATGCAAGGATGATACAGGAAGCGGCCGAGCAAGGGGGATGGAATGTGAGATTCGGAGTTCTGGATAAGCCGGGTACACCTCGCGTGGATGAGCTTTTGAGCGTGGCTGAAGTGGCGCTTTTGACATCGGTGCAAGAGGGGTTTGGTATGGGATTTGTGGAAGCCTCCGCCTCCGGCATTCCGCTGATCGCGCGAGCCATGCCGGATGTGATGCCTGATCTGGAGGCGCTGGGTTTTCGGTTTCCTCATCTTTATCCAGAAGTTTATATTGCCCCCTGTTTGATGGATGTTTCCGCTGAGTCCGATCGACAATACCAACTCCGCTTGAGGGCAAAAGGGGATTTGCCATCGGTGCTGGCATCACGTTTTCAGCCTGCACTGATGGATTTTGAGCAACCGATCGCTTTCAGTCGTCTGACATGGCAGGGGCAATTGGAGGTATTGAATTGTTCGCCCAAGTCGGCGTGGGAGGCTTGTCGCTCGCTGAATCCCATTTTAGAAAAAATTCTCGACTCGCTGAATAGTCTCGAATCGAGCCCGTGGCCGACATCTGGAATTCAAAGCCCGTCCCGGTATGCCAAGGCATTTTGGAAGATAGCGAATGCAGCAGCGCATATCTTGCCGACGGATCTAGGCTTGGTTTTACTCGCCCAAAGCCGTCTTATTGATCGTGGACTGTGTCCGTCTGCATTTTATCCTGTGCAAGCGCAGAGGTCGTATCCGGAGTTGGTATGAAATCGGAGAAAAATTGGCGATGGTTGGCCACAAATTCGTATCCACATTCGAGAACGAATCGAATGATCAATGATCTGAAATACCATGAGTGAATCCATTTTGCGGCTGGGTGAAGTGGGATCAGTGCTTCGAGGATCGCTTCGGCCGCTGATACGCGTGTGCCGTTTGCGCGAATGAATTGAACCGCCTTTTTAAAGGCCGCGAGTGGAATTTCCGGATGGTCTTTAGCGGCATCACTCGATGGGCGGCATTCGATGGAATCTCCGCTCACGCTTTTCAAAAGCGCGACACTTTTTATGCACAACTGGCATTCGCCATCGTAAATCAGTTGCGGCTTCATTCCAATCAGGGGCTTTTTAGTCGGCTTTCGATCTTGGAGTCAGCGGCGCACCCGAGTGATTTGGCCTTTTCGTAACTGGCGCGGGCGAGGTCTAGGGCGGGAGGGGTTTGCTGCAGATACATCGAGGCAAGGTTGAGGTGGGCCTTGGCGTAGTTAGGATCAAGGGCGATGCTGCGGAGCAAGTATTGTTCTGACTCCTTGAGTTCTCCCGTTTTTCCTAGGACGACTCCCATGTCATGGTGGGCGATCGCACTTTGAGGGTCGATTTCAAGAATCTGTTTGAGAGTGGCTACCGCCTTGTCGTAGGCCTTCAACCTTGAATAAACAATGGCGAGGTTCGTGAGAACCAAGAGGTCCTTTGGTTTCTTAAGAAGAACTTTTTCCAGTCCCACTCGAGCATCGGTTATCTTACCGACTTGGATTTTTGCGATCGCAACGTGGGCGATGACAAAAAGGTTGTCGGGGGCAACTTTAAGCGCGCGGCGAAAAATGATCACTGCATCGAAAAAACGTTTGTCTTGGTAGAGCTTGGTGCCGAGATCCGCAATCTCGCGGGCTTTTGGCGAAAGGGCATTGAGATCGTCAGTTAGCGATGTTGGCTCGGGTTTGGGGGCTGGATTCGCGAGTTCCTGAGGAGCGGGCTTTTGTTCAGCAACAGATTGGAGCTCGAGGGCGGAATCGGAGGTTGGTTCTGGTGAGTCTTCGGTGGCTTCCTTGTCGGCGATCTTTTCTTCGTTATTTGGAGTTGATGTAGGGGATGGGCTCTCGGGTGCTTGATCGGATGCTGGAAGGGACGTGGGTGGAAGTGTAGCCGTTTCCTGAGGAGCGGGCGTTTGTTCAGCAACGGATTGGAGCTCGACGGCGGAATCGGAAGTTGGCTCTGGTGAGGGCTCGGAGGCTTCCTTGATGGCGATCTTTTCCTCGCTGTTTGATGTTGTCGCGGGCGGTGGACTCTCGAGCGATTGATCAGTTTTAGGTTCCGGTGAATCGGACTTGGTTTCCTTGAGTTCTGGAGCAAGCACTTCATTTGTCGAAGCCAGCAATGACTCATTGGGGTCTTGGCCGAGTTTAAAATAAATCTGCTTGGATTCGACTTCGCTCACCATGGAAAGCAATGTCTGAATGCTTTCGCGGCTCATTGGGGTGGCTGAAAGCGCGTAGAAAACCACATTACGCGGAGGAGAAACCCTCGCGCTAAACTGCAAGCTATAGTTGCTCGCGATCGAGACGGAGCCGGTGCCGTCGGGTTTCGTAAAAAAAATCGACCCATTGCTGATTTGCATAACACCCCGAAATTCATGGGGTTTTTCTGTTGGGGTTATCGTGGTTCGCCATGTGAAGCCCCTGTTCTCTGGCGCTCCATTAGGAGTTACAACCTCCATGATATCTGCCGTTCCAATAGGCGTGACGATTTCCAGTTTCGATCCCGAACGTGGCTTTTTCGAACTACCGACGATTGTGCCCTCGCTAAGGAGAAGCTGGCATTTCGATATCGCGGGCTCGATGGAAAGTTTGGTCCATCCCTCGGTAGTGGGGTCGGTGGTTGAGTGGGGTGGGTTTTTTTGCGGGTCGATCTCGGCTTCTTGTGTGAGGAAAAATGTGCCTTCGGTAACCACAAAATTGCAGGGATCTTGAAGGAACTCCCCAATAGTCAGCTTGGAATGGTCCAAGACCTGTATCAATGCGCCATTTGACATGGCCAAGTCAACTCGGCCGTCTGTTCCGGTGAGGATGGTTGCGTTGGCAGGAATCTTTTCTCCCTTTTGGAGTGGGCGAGGTGTGTCCCCTTCTTTTTCCATGAGGACTGGGCTGCCGGCGAGATCGGCAAGAATGGTGAAGCCTGGTTCCAGTTTCGCTGGAGATTTGGCATCAGTGGATTGCGCGATCAGGAAAGTGCTTGGCAGGAAGGTGAAGATCCAAAAAACGGAGAGAAGTTTTGCGTGGGAGAACATATTTAACAAAGAAACAATCACACAGCGATGCCTGCAATGGGCTCGATTCGCAATAAAAGAATCCCCGGCATGCGGTGTTTTAGTTCGGTGCGAGCTGAGGTAGGGCAAGGCTAGGTCTCGATTCTGGGGCCCACAATGATCTTTTGGTCCATGATTTTGAGAATCTGGATCGGAGTGCCCGCGGCAATGAATTCTCCTTCCGTAAGGACGTCAAAGTGCTCTAGGCCGATTTGGGCGCGTCCGGTTGGGTGCAGTGGCGAGATGGCGATGCCTTCATTGCCTGCAAATAGGGATGATGCCGTGCCTGTGTTCGAGATCGTGTTCGTGAGTGAGGGGCCTGGAGCCAGATTTGAAGACAGGGAGAGGTTTCGAAAAAGAGGGAGCGCGGGCAGGTAGCGGGAAGCAAGTCCAATGAAAATGCAGGCCAGCAAAATCGTGATGCTGAGATTCAACATCGGAGTTAGAAAAAAATCGTAGGAGAATGTGATGGGTTGAGCTGGGTAAAAGTCAGCCATGGCAAGGAACAGAGAGGCGACTATCATTGCGGCTCCGCTGAGTGCGACCACGAAAATGCCTGGGAAGAAAATCAATTCCAAAACGATAAATACGACCCCGAGCACAAAGATTGCGATCATTTCAAATCCCGTGAGGCCGGCGATGTAGTGGCCACCAAAAAAGAGCAAAAAGCAGATGGCGGAGATGATCCCTGGCACACCAAATCCGGGGGCCTTTAATTCCAAGTAGGCTCCAAGCACTCCGCCGAGTAGTAGAAAAGGCGCGAGGAGGGTGATCCACTGGGCTAGATTTTCGAATCCGGATGGCTTGGTCAAAACCAACTTGTCTATAGGAAGGCCACACTGCCTCACCACATCGGCGATGTCTGTTGCGATACCGCTGGCCAGCAGTGAGCGGCCGCTGATAGGTCTTGTTGCTTCCTGCGCGCTCAGGGTGAGAAGGGAGCCTTTGGGATTGATGATCTCATCGCCGATTTTGACTTCCTTATCGAGATTCATGAACCCATCTACCAGTTCGGCATGGTAGCCGTTTTTCTGCGCCACGCTGCGGAAGTAGCCGGAGTAATACGAAACGATTTTGGCATTCATGGTCACTGGTATTTCCTGTCCGGATCCA
>JBILZC010000057.1:0-15504 GCA_044377415.1 Terrimicrobiaceae bacterium
TCAACGCCATTCTCGAAGGGGTCATCGTAACAAATCCGAATGGACGTATCCTTTATCTCAATCGCGCCGCATGCGGATTTTTCGGAATCGAGTCGGAGTCCAGTCTTGGGCGCCCGCTTTCTGAAGTCGTTCGTGGCATGGATTGGGATGCTCTCACCAGCTCGCGCAGTGAAATTATCAGTCGGGATCTCGAAGTGTTTTATCCCGATAATCGGTTGCTGAATTTCTATGTGGTTCCGCTCCTGAGCGACGAGGCGGATGGCAAGGAGAGCGAGACGGTGGGCCGTGCAGTCATTTTACGCGACATCACTCAGACCCACAGAGCCGCTCAGGAGACGATCGAGGTGGAGAAATTTTCGGCTCTGACGATGCTTGCGGCAGGTGTGGCCCATGAGATTGGCAACCCTCTCAACTCACTCAATATCCATCTCCAGCTCATGCAGCGCAATTTGCAGAAGGCCCCGCCAAATCTCCGCAAGCAACTGGATGAATCTGTCTCCATCGCGCGCGGCGAGGTGACCCGCCTGGATCACATCATCACCCAGTTTCTCCGAGCGATTCGTCCGCAACCTCTTCAGGTTTCGTCCTCGGATATCAATTCCATCCTTAACGAGACATTGGAGTTCCTCTCTGCCGAGATACAAGATCGGGACATCATCGTTGAGAAAGATCTTTCCAAGGGCCTGCCACTCCTTCAAATCGATGGAGATCAGATCAAACAGGCATTTTACAACATCTGCCGCAATGCCTTTCAGGCCATGAAAAGCGGCGGCATCCTGCGTGTGGCAACCTCGTTGGATACGAACCACGTGAGCATTGTTTTCAGTGACACTGGAGGTGGGATTTCTCCGGAAAACATCACTCGCATCTTTGAACCCTACTTCACTACTAAATCCAACGGCAATGGGCTTGGATTGCTCATTGTGCGACGCATCGTTCGCGCCCACGGCGGCGAGGTGATCTTGGAAAGCTCGCCCGGTCGCGGTCTTACACTCACGATTCTACTCCCTCGAGTGGATCGTCGTGTTCGCTTCCTTGGCGCAGGGGATGAGTCCCCTGAATCTAAATGAACACCCATTACACGACTCTTCTCAAGACGCTCCACGCTGAGGCCCTCGCCAATTATCAATCGGGTTGCCGCTCTCCCAATATGATTGTTTCTCCGGAATCGGCCGGTGCCTTGGCTAGCTTGGGACTCACGGAGGCATTCTTATACGATTACGTGGACGATTTTTCGCGCTATGGCGCCCCCGATTTGGAGACGTTTCTTGGTGTCGCAGGACTGCGTGTCGCTTGTTTCGGTGGTGTCCAAACAAACGCTGAGATTCCTGAAAGCGATTTGCCGCGCAAGAGTGACTCGTTTGATGGTGTTGCTTGGTTGCCGCGTATCATTCGCAAGGCGCAGTGTTTTTTGGACGGCACACTCTGCCGGGATATCATGTATGGTTGCTCTGGTGACCGTGCGTTTCTAGAGAACTATCGCGCAAATTTACCAGGTTTTCTCCAAGCCGTTTTGCAAACCCAAGGTGTTCCCGCTTCGGTGCTCCGCTATTTGAAGGATCAAGCCACATCCTAGCTGCCAAGCGGGCTAGGGGATTAAACGTGTTGAGCGCTTCGCTCGCGATTCAACCACACTTTGGTGATGCCCTTCATGCGAGTCAGAATGTAGTAAACGGTCTGGCTGCGCTGGCGCACGAGGTCGGCTCCAACAATCTTCGGCACAAAGTCGGCTGGCACCTCAATCACTTCTTCCGGGCTGAGCCCATCTAGTCCCTTGCAAAGAATGGAAGTCATCGCCTTCGTGAGAGTCTGTACATGCGGCCCCAGCGTGACCCGAAATGTGCATCCCCGAGAGGCGGGACAGATTTTTAAAAATACTCCGACCGAGTCGGTGCATTCTTCATCCTTGCGAATATCCTCGAGATCGAATGTTTCGCCATCTTTGGGACCTTGGCGCATAGCGGAGTCGGCATAGGAGATGAGTGCTTCCCTCTTTTCGGAGTTCGGCAACGTCTCGAAAAGTTCGATGATTTGATTGAGTTTGGCCGGGTATGACATGGCCTAGCCTTTCTCGATCGGTGCACCCACGCGGTTGCCCCACTCCGTCCAGGATCCATCGTAGTTGCGAACATTTTTGTATCCGAGAAGGTAGGTGAGAACGAACCAAGTGTGACTGGAACGCTCGCCAATGCGGCAATAAGCAACCACATCGTCACCGCGTTTCAATCCCGCTTCATCCTCATAGATGGTACGAAGCTCTTCGTAGGATTTGAATGTCGCGTCCTCGGCCACAGCCATTTTCCAAGGTACGCTAGCAGCGCCGGGAATGTGACCGCCGCGAAGAACTCCCTCCTGCGGATATTCGGGCATATGGGTCATCTCGCCTCGGAACTCGCCCGGAGAACGAACATCAATGAGCGGTCGGCCTTCGCGGCTTTGAGCCAGCGCTTGCTCGTAAAAGGCACGGATCTCCTCGTCGCGACGCTTTTCGCTTGGGGTATAGTGGCTGTGCACAAAATGCGGAACGGCCCTTGTCAGGTGACGTCCCTCGGCGATCCATTTCTCCCGACCCCCGTCCATGATTTTTACTTTTGTATGACCAAAGAGACGGAACACCCATAGTGCGTAGCAGGCCCACCAATTCGATTTGTCTCCATAAAAAACCACGGTTGTGTTGTTCGATATCCCGTGACGCTCGCAGAGTGCAGAAAATCGTTCCACCGTGATGTAATCGCGTATGGTTTCATCCTGCAGGTCCGCACGCCAATCAATATGCACGGCGCCCTGAATGTGACCTGTATCATACAACAAGATGTCCTCATTGCTCTCGATGACTCTCAATCCGGGATCGGAGAGATGTTCCGCAACCCACTGGGTGGTCACCAATGCGTCAGGATGCGCGTAATTTTTGTCTATCATAGATAGATTACACTCTACGCGATTTGGGATCACGGGCAAGTGTCAACCGATTGGAATCATCGGATTGTCTGGTCGATTATCGGCCAGTGTTTCAGGAGGGGCGCTGCGCTGCATCCTGTAATCTTGCTTCCAAATCGTGCAAGCGCACCTCAAGCCGGATGATTTTTTCATTCGCTGTATTGAGCTGAACCCGCTTTTCCAAGAGTTCGACCTCCAGGTCACGGATCCGCTGCTGGAGACTCAACTTAATGCCGGATTTGGCGGGAGCGGGAAGGGTTTCGTTAAAGACTCCCGACATGCCTGAATGGAAAAAAGGTGCCTCAGAGAGAAGCATTCTTTCCGCAGTACAGCAGTTCACAAGTTGGGCGCGGCTTGTGATTTCGCCCATCCGTAGAAACTCCATGATCGCTCCGGAGGTGGTAGGACCGTAGAGCGGATTGTCGGGAGTCTCGATCAACCAATCCATTTGCAACTCGGTGATCATGGGAGCCTTTGTCCAATTCACGCCGTCGTTGGAAAGAGAATCATGGGGGTTCACATAGGCGTTCGATGCCCAATCGCGAACTTGCTCGAAGGAAATAGGGCCAAAAATTTCGCCGTTTTCATGCTTGCGGAGAAACCAGGAGGGTGAGGGATCAATTGGCATCATTTAGCATACTTCAACTTCGCAAAGACCATGGCAAGTATGATATTAACCCCATGCCAAAGTGGCTGTAGAGACACAAAATCAAAGGTGGGCGGAAAAGTGATATTCCTTTAACCGAAAGAAAAGCGGACTGGATCCCAATAAAAAATCCCTGCCACAGCACGAAGCCGCAACAGGGAGAGGTTGGCACCTGAACTTCATCTTCTCCAATTTACCCATCGGAGTCAACACGCGGAATCGATAAAAAAAACATCTCTTTCTCTCGATGCTGAAATGCTGTGCCGTGAAACATAAAGGCAATTTGCGGGCAGTTGCATGGAGAAAACGCACAGGATCATTTGTCGAAAAAGACCTAGAGCCAGATTCTATCGGCGTCTAAGGGTGGTGGAGCCTAGGGGATTCGAACCCCTGACCTCCTCAATGCCATTGAGGCGCTCTACCAACTGAGCTAAGACCCCGCATGCGAGGGACAACGAATATGCTGGAAAAGAATCGCAAGATCAAGAGCGAATCTTGGCCAAAGTTGCCGCGCCGATGATTCCTGCGTCGTTCTGCATTTTGGCCACCTCGATCGGGACTTGGCTTTTTGCTTTGAGATAGGGAAGAAACTTGTCGGCTTTCTTGCTGATGCCGCCACCGATGAGGAAAAGCTCAGGCGAAAAAAGCTTTTCCAGTGCCTCGAGGAAATCGCCGACGATGCCTGCCCACTTTTTGAACGACATGTCTTTTATTTTGCGGATGCGCTCGGATGCTCGATGTTCAATATCCTTGCCTCGGATTTTTAGTTGGCCGAGTTCGGTGTTGGGGAGAAGGACGCCATCGCAGAAAATGGCCGAGCCAATGCCAGTGCCGAATGTGAGGAGGATGACAACTCCGTGGCGACCGACACCCGCCCCAAAGCGCATTTCAGCGATGCCAGCCGCATCCGCGTCGTTTACCAGAGTCACCGGTCCACCTATCTGATGTTGGAAAAGTTTCGCGGCATCGAAGTTGATCCAGGATTCGTCGACGTTCGTGGCGGAGAAAATGACGCCATCCTTCACGATAGCGGGAAAGGTGATTCCAGCAGGGCCAGAATATTCAAAGTGTTTAGCGATTTGTTCTATGATCTCCGCGATGGCATCCGGTTTGGAAGGGTGCGGGGTTTTGATGCGAAAGCGTTCTTCGGTGAGTTTTCCGATTTTGACATTCACAAGGGCACCTTTGATGCCAGTACCACCGATATCGATACCGAGGAGAATGTTGGAATTGGGGGTTCGCATAGACTAAGTCGCATCACCTCAAGGTTGACTCCTCACGTCAAGGCCGACCTTTGCAGAAAAAGAATTTTTCGTGTAAGAATGAAGGCATGTCATCGATGCCAATTCCACTCCGTTCCGAAGTTCCTGAATCCGACCAATGGGATCTGAAGCCGCTTTTCCAGTCTGCTGCCGATTGGGAGACAGACTTTGTGCGTTTGCAACAAACGTTCGAAGGGGTCTCGAAGTTCCGTGGCCATGTGGGAGATTCTGCCAAATCCTTGGCGGAGGTTTTGGAGTTTGAAAAACAGATCGATCTCCTCACCGACCAACTGAACCAATATGCGGCGCTCTGCACGGCGGGTGATAGTGCGGAAGCTGAGGCCCTTTCCCGTGAGGCTCGTTTGGATAGCCTACTCGTGAGGGTGGGCGAGGCGTTTTCATTCATTGCTCCCGAAATCCAATCCATCTCTGATGATCTCTTTGAGGAGTTCCTTGGCGCTTCTGAGTTGCGGGATTGGACGATTCCGTTGCGCAAGCTTCGTCGACGCAAATTGCATACGCTCGCGGCGGGTGAGGAACGTTTGCTGGCGCTAGGTTCAGCCGCAATCCGCGGACATAGTGAGACATTTTCGCAGCTCACGAATGTCGATATGAAGTTTGGAAAACTGACGGATGCCGAGGGCAATGAGCGCGAATTGACGCAGAGTTCTTTTTCTTCCTTTCTTCAACAGCGCGAGCCTCAAGTAAGGAAGGCGGCATTTCATCAGTTTTACGACGAATTCAAGGACCACGAATTCACCCTGGCCGCGAGTTTGGCTAGCTCGGTGAGAGCGGATGTTTTTCACGCCCGGGCTAGGAATTATCCCTCGGCTCGCGAGGCAGCCCTCTTCTCTGATGATGTTCCAGTGACCATCTATGATAATTTGATATCCACTGTACGGGGGAATCTGGATGCCCTTTTCCGCTACTTTGACCTTCGGCGTCGCGTGCTCAAGTTGGACGAAATTCACCACTACGACACCTATGTCCCGATGGTCGAAAACATCCAAACCAATGTCCCTTGGGATGGAGCTGTTCAGCAGGTGATGGATTCCCTGCACCCTCTGGGTGCTGAATACACAGCAACTCTAGCTCATGGGCTGCAGGCTGGTCGGTGGTGTGACCGTTACGAAAATAAAGGCAAGCGAAGTGGGGCCTTTTCTTATGGCACATTCACAAGCCCGCCCTACATCATGATGAACTATAAGGCGGATGTTTTTTCTGATGTATACACTTTGGCTCATGAGGCCGGGCACTCGATGCACACTTGGTATGCAAGAGGTACTCAGCTTTATCAGAACTACGGATACCCGATCTTTCTCGCTGAAGTGGCATCAACTTTCAATGAGATCCTTCTCACGGAACATTTACTTCAAAAAACAACCGACACCAAGATGCGGGCCTACATTCTCAATCGCCAGATCGACGACTTGCGTGGCACGATCTATCGCCAAACGATGTTTGCGGAGTTCGAGCGCGAGGTCCATGCAGCCGAAGAATCCGGCGAGGCATTGACGCTTGATGGCTTTAAGAAAATCTACCGCGGATTATTGAAGGACTATTTTGGCCCTCGCTTCGTGATCGACCAGGAACTCGAAATCGAGTGCCTCCGGATTCCCCATTTTTACAGCGCGTTCTATGTTTATAAATACGCCACTGGAATATCTGCCGCGGTTGCCCTCGCGACTCAGGTTCTCGAGAGCGGCGATGCCACGAACTACATTGAATTTCTCAAGAGCGGGGGAAGTCGTTATCCGGTGGAGACATTGTGCAAAGCCGGTGTCGATATGAGTTCTCCGGCGCCGATCCAAGCCGCTCTGGATCTCTTTTCCCGACGAGTTACCGAATTGGAAAGTCTGATTGGCTGATAATGAGCGTGTGATGGATTGAATCTTATCTGAGAGGTTAGACCTGCGAAGGCAATGTTACGCAATCGTAACAATGCCGCTTTAGGTGTCTAGGGCAAGCATCTTGCAAGGCAAAAAACATCTGTGATAAGCTTCACTTCAATAGTTTTAAAAAACAGCGAGAGCACATTGTATTTTACACCCAGTCATGTTAATGGTTTTCTCAATTCAAGTTTTGGCACTGATGGTTTTTTGATCCGCTCGCAATTCATAAAACCTACAGTTTTTTTATTCACGAACACCCATGGCCAATGTTTTATTAGTTGATCCTGATGAGATCGCCTTTTTGGCGCTAAAGGGATTTTTGGCCGGCGATGAACACCGGACAGCCTCCGTATCGAGTTCCCAGAAGGCGATGGAATTTCTGCGTGAGAATGTTCTGGTTGATTTGATTATTGTTGAACTCAAGCTCGAAGCGTCCACGGGCTTGGCTTTTCTGAAGACCCTCCGAAACGACTACTTCTTTCGCGATGTGCCGGTCGTCTTTTATGCGGCAAAAACAACGCATGAAGAAATTCAAGAAGCTTACACCATGGTCGTTCAAAGTTTTTATCGAAAGCCCTACGTTCAAGAGTCGATCTTGGATGAAGTCGCAAAGGTCGAGGGAAAGCAATGGTATTGGTCCTTTTTTGAGTCGGATGATGTATTTTTTCGACGCACAGGTTTATCGCTGGACCAACTGGCAGAGGTTTTGGAGGAGCTCATTCCTATTATTCAATCCGCTTCGCAGTCCTACAAGGAGCTTGCCGATAAGTTCCTGAAAAAATCGGATTTAACGGATGAAATCATGGAGGCCGAAAAAAAGAACCTCTTCTTGCAAATCTCCGAGCTTCGAGGGGACTTTACGGGCCTGGGAATTCCCAATTTGGAAAAATGTCTGAACTTCCTCATCACTTGTGCGCTGGAATCGCGCTGGGACGAGTTTAAGAACGCAGCGGAAGCGCTCGGACATTATGCTGTTCTCTTCAGTTATCGTGCGGATATTTGTAAACTGGAACGAAAGACAAAAAAGGCGACTGCCGTGCTGGATCAACTCGCCGCAAACGCATTGATTCGCTCTCTGCCTCCTCATGAGATGCATGCGATGATTCCCAATCTTCGGGATTGTGAAATTGAGGATGGGGCCACCCTTTTCAAGCAGGGGGATCCGGGAGATGCGATGTATCTGATTGTGCATGGACTGCTCGGTGTTTACATCGAGAACCAGAATGAACCTGAGCCGAAAAAAATCGCCGAGATTAAGGATGGAGATATAGTTGGTGAGATGGCCTTGATCAGGAACGCGCCGCGTAGTGCCACGATCATTGCCCAGTCTCATTCGCAAATGTTGCGTTTGGATAAAAGCGCTTTTAAACGGCTCGTTCTTCAATCTCCTCAAATGAAACAGACGGTGCAGGCACTTGCGGAGCACCGTTCGATGGATAGCATCAACAAGCGATCTGGCACCATCGACGTATCCGATTGGAGTAAATCGGCCGCCCAGAAGGTCCGCGAGATGAGTGAGCGGATTCCGATTGGATTTCTTGCGAAGAACGAGGAAAAGGAAAAAGAAGAGATCCGGCGAGGGATGGCATGTGTCGAACATTGGAATAAAATGGTCGATAGTAAAACCTTCCCCGTTGTTTCCGAAGTGGCAATGAGGAGGGAGGTCTTGGCCCTGAAAGGCTGCCCAGTGACCAAGTCAGCATCTGCCGCTTTTACGCTGACGACGAGCAGTATCGTGACTTCTCTGCATCCCGTGATGGATTTGACGGAACGTGATCCTGGTTTGGCCTTCCAGATGCTTCAGGCAGGCAACGAGGTGCGTCAGGCTAAAAAGAAGGATACCTCGACGTTTATAGAGGACGTCCGGTTGTGCGTTAACGTCATTGGAGAAAAACGACTTGGATCGATGGCCAAGACGATGCCGCACTTCCACGAGAGCTTCATGTATCTGAACCATGATGCAAATTGGCATAGTTACCTCAAGTTTCTGCTCGCTACAGCCGATATCGCTCAATTCACCTGCCATTACATGAGGTTGATTAGCCTCGAACAAATGGCGTTTTTGGGATCCTTGATTCACGACATCGGAAAGTTGCTTTTCTTGAGTGTGCAGCCGGCGGGCTTCGCTCACGTTTATCATTACGCTCAAGAAAATAATGTGTCGATTTTGGAGTCGGAATTGCTCCATATGAATCTCTCCACTCGTCAGATGGCCATTGATTTTGTAGAGAAAAAATGCTTCCCAACGTGTTTCAAAAACGTGATCCGCTGGGTGGAAGAACCGGATAAAGCCACTGAGGACATTGAACTTGTTATGGCCGTCGCGATGGCTCGTTACATGTGCCGCCTCTGTAGGATTGGTTTCAGTGCGGACGTCGCCCACAATGACCTGCTACCTCTTCAGTACACTCAACTATGGGATTCGATTCAGCATCGTGCTTTACCGAGTTTCAATGTCGCTAACTACGAGATGCAAGTCCGCGATAAACTGCTTCTATTCTAGCGTATTGGCCATGCCGATACGTAGTCTCTTTCTGAAGAAGCCGCCCTTGTATTAAAAAATCGAAAGGCCGGTAGTTCCTTCTATCCCCGACTTCCAGAGCCAAGGCCAATGTCGAGACCTTCCGCGCACTCTGGAAAATCAGCATGTGCAATATGGAAAAAAGAAAACGATTGCATTTCGCATTGAGGGATCAATTCATTGCCGAAGGCCTCAACGACCTCTTGCTGCCCATCCTGTATTCCTGTCTAAAATTTTTCATACAGGATCAATTGATTTTCTTCGCCTCCGTCCTCTCCGTAGTTAAATTCTTCTCATTCCTCCCATGCCCCCCCCATAACGACCGAACACTCGACGGGGTGGAAAATGCCGTTGTCTACAGCGTCGCTGGCCGTTGGCTTATGATGTTCAGCGAGGGCATGGAAGATCAGTATCTGTCCACAGCGCTCCCTGCGCCAAGAGGCAGGAGGTTGTGATGAGTGAAAGAAGAGTCTGCTTGGGTGGAAGTTTCACGAGCTGAGTGGATCATTTAAAATAGAACGAGTAATAATGGGAAAAGTATTCATGAACATTGCTGTATTGCATCAGCATAAAACTGGATCGAAAGCTTGGGGTATTATGCATTTTGCAGCGTTAATTAGCTGCTGCAGTTTTCCACCTCGTGAATTGAGGTTTTGTGGATGTTGGCTCGCTATGATCTGGTTTGAAGTATGTTAACTAAGAATGGGGAAAACTCTGGATGAGTCAATGGCAATAGATCGCTATGGCTGCTATAAAAGACTGGGAAAGAGAACATTTTCAAATATCTCAACTATATGCGGTAAAAAAAGCGCCCATGCATGATTTTCATCACCAAGTTGTGATCCGGCAATCAACCAGATTAAACAAAAAATTTCAATAATAAAACAATTTCTTACTTTTAATTTGCAAGGAACTCGAGTTTTCTCTAAGGATCAGCCCTTCTAAAAAAATAATGAACCCGCGATCTCTACAAGCCGTCTCCCTATGTTTAGCCATCCTGATTCTTGGATTTAGCTCTCTCTGTAATGCAAGAGGGGAATTTTTTTCGGAACCCCGTGCTCCTTTTTTGATCAGTCCTGATGAACTGGTCGAGCGGGTGGTCTTGCCGGAAGCGCCGGTGGCACCGACGGGATTTGTGGAAAGAGTTTTTGCATGGTTGAGGGGTATCCGACCAGTGGTGGCGGCCGAGCGCGCTCAGGAGTTGATCGACTCGGCACGCGCTAAAAATCCGAATGCGATTCTTTTTATTGAAACCCGTGGACCGCTCGAGGTGTCCGACAAGCCACTGCGTCTCGGTTCGAAGATGTGCCTGATGCTCTCCCCGGCGGGGGGCTTTGTGGCCTCATCCGATCTCACAGCCGCCGCTTTGATTGCGGTCGATAATGCGGAGTTTGTTTCGATCGGGACAATGGGACATGGAATGGGAGTCATCGATGGGGGAGGGAAGGCCGTGACAGGAATTTCTGTAACTGGCGGTTCCCGGATTAACCTGGATCGGTTGGCTCTTCAGCACTGCGGAGTGGCAGGGGTGGACTATACTGGTCGCGAAGCGGGGGCGGTGAACCAAGCGGGAAGTTTGACGCGATGCGACATCCGTGATAACGGCGATGGATTGAGAGTGGCTGGGACGGCTGGATTCCAGTGCCTCGATAATACTTTTCACAAAAACCAAGGCGTAGCGCTCACGATCCATTCCCTCTGCAGCGTGGTTGCTGGAAATGAATTCTCCGAAAACAAAGCGGCCATCGTGAGCGCGTCCGACAGGGGTGTCATCACCCGCAATCTGATTGGGGATGTGGCGGCACTGGAAATCACGGCAAGCGGAGCCGGGCAATTGGTCACCGAGAACATCGGCACGGCGAAAGACCTCCAGATCAAAATCGCGGGATCGACACAGCAGTTTTTCCGAAACGACCTCCAAGGCACGGCAACGATCACGCCGGGAAGCAAAGACATTTACCTTATTGCGAACACGGGATTGACCGTTGATCCCGCCTCGCCTGGCCTGAAATTTTTCAACCCGCCGACCTACGGACATCCCCACAAGGATGCGCTGATCGTTGCCGGGATGGGGCGCTTTGATTTGCCGGTGATCACCGGAGGGAAAATGAAAAAAAGCGACGAGGAAGAACTGCCTCCCGTCGATATCGTCGTCGTTCAAGAGGCCCTGAATCTCGCCAGCACAGAGCATCCCAACGATGTGCTGGTTTTAAAACTCCAAGGGGAATTTGTCACGAAGACGCTCGAGGGATTGCAGCTCACGCCGAATACCTGCTTGATCCTCGAGGGTCGTATTCTCGCCGATCTCGGGCTGCCTCTCGATCGTCTATGGGTCAGGGGCGAGGCGGAGGGCCAAATGGTCAAACTTCCGAAGTCCGGCTACTCTTCCGTTTCGGGCGGGAAACTTGATGGGGGGCGCCAAGCGAACCACCCGCTCAACGCCAGCCAAGGCGGCGTCGCTGTCATTGAAAATGTGAATATCACTGCCGGATCGCGCGATGGCATTTATCTCAAGGGCCACGGTGCCCCGGCGTTCATCTATCGCTGCAATGTCTATGGAAACAATGCGCGGGGCATCTGGCCCCATGTCTCATCGCGCGTTCACTCGATTGCCAACAATTGCGCCGGAAATTACCATGACGGAATTGACTTCGACGCGCACGCCAAGGATTGCACCGCACTCTTCAACACGACCACCGGCAATCGTCGCCACGGCATCTTTCTGGAGGAAGGCATCCAAAACACCATTGTTTTTGGAAACACAGCCGACAACAACTTCGGCGCGGGTATTCACACTTGGAACGAAGCTGTGAAAGGGAATACCGGCTTGAATGTGATTTCCGCCAATCAGTGCAACGGCAACTGGATGGGAACAAGCGTGGGAGGGCGGTCGGAAGACAAGACCGCCAACGAAAATTTATTTTTCAACAATGTCACACGCTACAACCGCCGGGATGGAATCCGGGCGGGGAACCGTTACGCGAACGGAAATTACTTCACTCAATGCGTCATCGGTCAGAATGTCGAAGTGGATATCGCCCCAAATCCCGGAGCGGTTTTCTTCAATGCCATCGCGCTAAAGAAACCCTGATTTATGAATATGGCCAAGCGATCTTTTCAGGCCCGGATAGCCGGGGATTGATCATTTTTGGACGGTGGAGACCTTCACAACGACATCGCGAAATTCCACGGAATCCGCCGAGAGGGCTTGATGGAAAGCAAAGCCCAAGGCGTCGAAGCTTGTTGAGCTTGGGGCGACATCTACCCCATCGTATGAGGCGATGGGGTTGCCCGGATTGTTTACAGGGGACATTTCAAATTTGCAGGCGATCTTGTTGCCGCTCAACTGGGTCAGCGACATTTGAATGAAATATTCTTCCTCCTTGACATTAAACAAAAAGCGTTCGTCTTTGCTTGAGCGCTGGGGCGTTGTGGATTCCGCGATGATGTTCTCCGTTTGAGAGCCGAAGTATTTCTTGTTTCCCGCCTCGCTGGCAAACAAGCCGCCCTTCGGAAAAAACTTTTCCGAGCCAGCAAAAGCGCAATATCCCACCCAGCCAGCATCCTTGGTTCTGGATGCACTTTGAAATATCCCAAACTTGAAGAGCCCAAAACTTTGCACTCCTGAAAATGTGACTCTTGCGGTGACTGTCAGAGATTGTCCCTCGGTGAGTGTTGTTTCGGGAAAAAACGCCGCTATGCCCCGTCCCTTGTCTTGGAATCCCTCGCCGGAAAACGAAATTGCATCGCCATTGACGGTCGGGCCGAATTTCTTGTCCTCATGACCCATGCAGGTCCACTCGGATACAGGAAGTCGCGTCGGAGCGGCGCTTGCCTCCGTGGCTTTTGGTGCTTGGGCCAAGAGGCTTGAGGCGGTGAGGAGGGTGAGGAGGGTGAGGAGGGTGAGGAGGGTGAGGAGGGTGAGAAGAATCTGCAGAGAGGGGAGTTTCATAAGATTCTCTTGTAATCCCTAAAATGATTCATGCAACACAATAATGAAAAATATGTTTTCATTATTGTTCAATAATTGCGTTCTTTCCGTATTTGATACCAAAAGCCGCTTGCTTTTGGATTTTAGTAGAGGGGCACAGCGCGTCTCGCCTGTGTGCTGCGGTCTGCTCCTTGGTTACGATGGGTATGCTGTGAGCGGGGAGACCAGTCTCCACACGGCCGAGTCGGCCATGCCCCCTTCTTTTGCGGTTCAAAGTCTAATTTCAAAGGGACAATGGTTTGAGATATAACTTCCGCTTTCTCTCCAGTGCCTCACATCGATTTTCTACACTCGCTTTGGAGGCGCTCACAGGTTGACCGCATCCTTGTCGCATCGGCCTTGCAACACAAACTGCCGCTCCTCACCCGCGATAAAAACATATCTGCGAGCGGACTGGTGCGGACCGTGTGGTAGATGGTTTTTTGGGTTTCGTATTCAATTCTGCGTGGCCTGGATGCTGAGTAAGGAGTTGGACCGTTACGCGGACCTGGAAGATTAAATTGCAGACTATTTCTCGCCCATCAATCTCGCCACCACGGGCTCAATGGTTTCCGACCAAAGTTGATAGCCTTTGGCGCTGGGGTGTTCGAAGTCGGGCATCAATTCGGATGTGATGGTGCCGTCGGCTTGTACGAACAGGTTGTTGATATCCATGAAGTGGATGGTTTTTTCATCACCCAGTTTGGAGAGAATTTTGTTGGCTTTGGCTAAGACTTCGCGCTCGGGACTTGGCTTTTCGCGCCGCTGGAAGATTCCTAGAAGAAGGATTTTTGTTTGGGGAAGCTTGGATCGGATGCGCTCGACGATGGCCGTGACACCCTGGGCGATTTCCTCGGCCGAGTTATGCCCCCCGTTGTTTTGTCCAATCATGACTATGGCCAGCTTGGGTGCGATACCATCGATGTTGCCATGGTCGAGTCGCCAGAGCACGTGTTGTGTGCGGTCGGCGCTGATTCCCAGATTGAGTGCTTTTCGCGGAGTATAATAGCGGTTCCAGACATCCCTTCCTTTGGTTTCGAAGAATTGGACAATCGAGTCGCCGATGTAGATGAGGTCGATGTCGCCAGCTTTGGCCTTCGCGTTCATGGCTTCGTGGCGATCGATCCATGAGGGTTTAGTTTTTGCTACGGGCACAGTTGCAGACTCGACGACTTCAGGAAGGATTTTTGTTTCGGTCAAGCGGTCACCCGCATAGGGGGTAGCGACATTTTTGAAAATGTTATTCCGAGCGAGGATGTCAGTCGGGCCGCCATCGAGGAAGTCGGCCCAGCGTCCACCGCGCGTGGTGACTTCGATTCCGATGTCGGCATCGCTCACGCGACCAGCTTCGAAGAGGACATTCTGCACATTGCCGCCGACGAAGAAGCGGCCGTTGTTCGCGATGGCGTTGCGGCGAAAAACCTGATCCAGAGCCATCGGGCCGTGGTAGTCGGGAGCGGTGACGGGAACGCCCTTGTCGGCTTGAAGTTTTCTATCGTGGTAAAGTGGAGGGTAGGTGAGGGTGCCGATATTCGAACCTCGCGGGAAGATGAATGAGGCTCCCCAAGTCGTTCCTTCAAGAATCTCGTTGTCGAAAAACTGGGCGCGGAGTCCGGGAAGAACCTGGCCTTGGTAGGAAATGGTGATCTGCTGAATGGCACCGCCGCGAATCGATTTATTTCTTGCGGCAACGACCTCAATCCCGCCGCACCAGAAGAGGACGGTGTTACCGGCATCGTGTGCAATGTTGTCCACCGCGATCACATGGTCGAGTGCCTTGCAGACGGAGATGAACGAGGTGCTATCGAGTGGCACTTCCCACGCTTTGTCGACGAGCAAGGTTTTACCTGATCCACCAGCGAGCGAACGGTATTGGCCTGCCCCTTTTCCATCCAGAACGACAACCACGGCACCGAGCCACTTGGTTGCGAACTCGGGATCTTCGGTTTCTTTGGGCAGGAGAAGTGAGGTGCCGTCGCATTTTTCGACTTGTCCGGTGTAGATGCCGACGGGGGCGTGGAAATCAGAGTTGAATCCACCATCGCGATCTCCGCGATAGCTGTCCTTCATAGCATTGCGGGCGATGTAGATTTCGCGGGAATACATGCTTTGCGTTCTGGTTTTGCCATCGTTGGATACCATGTCATGCACGCTGTTGAGGCTGACCCCGCCATCCGAGCAGTCGTTGTTTTCAAAGATGACCATTTGCGTGCGGCGACCGAAGACCGTCCAGTGGCGTGGAACAGCCGCGAATTTATTGCGCGCAATGTATCCTG
>JBILZC010000012.1:0-43676 GCA_044377415.1 Terrimicrobiaceae bacterium
AATGCCGCAAACAGCAAACCGGTACGAGCCGTTTTCAAGTCCGCCCCGAGAGCTCTTTGAGTGATGTATTGATTACAACCCCAATAATTCAAATTCACAATCCACATGCCGCCAAGGAGGACGGTCCGTCCCGGCAAGTCCATGAAATACTTATTTTCTTGAGGAAGAATCATTTGAAAATGATCCTGAGCCTTGTTTTGTAAGAATCCAAAGCCCTGCAACATCCCATCGCCACCAAACTTCTCGGCCACGAGGTCAAGCGCAAGATAAGTCGTAATCAGCCCACCCAAGACTAAAAAGAAAACTTGGATCACATCTGTGTAGCCGATGACTTTCATGCCTCCCAGAGTAATGAAAATGGCAAATAACGCGAGTAGCCCCATACAAAGTGTGAGGTTGATTCCGGAGATGCTGTTGATCGCCAGGGCCCCGAGATACAAGATGGAAGTGAGATTGACTCCAACATAGAGAAGCAGCCAAAAAACCGCCATGATCATAGCCACTTTGCTGTTATATCTCTGATTCAAAAACTGCGGCATCGTGTAGATTTTATTCTTCAGATAGACCGGTATGAAAAACACAGCCACGATGATCAAAGTAGCCGCAGCCATCCATTCGTAAGTCGCAATGGCTAAGCCCATGGTGAACCCAGATCCGCTCATTCCGATGAACTGCTCGGCAGAAATATTCGAGGCGATCAGCGAAGCCCCAATCGCCCACCAAGTCAGTGAACCTTCCGCTAGAAAGTATTCATGAGAAGCAGAGGTTGAGGATTTGGTTTTTCGCCTGTAAACCCAAAGTCCGTAGCTCGCAACGATGGCAAAATACACAAAAAAGACAATGTAATCTAGTGAACTCAGGGTCTGCATATTTAAAATATTCGAAGGGGTTGAATTGAAAAAAAATCAAAGATCATTACTGAAATGAAGTCCAGATAAAAATATGCAGCAATTTTTTCCCAACGCACTTTGATGGGCGAGTCACGGACCGTCGCCTAGCATGAATATGATCCAGATTGATCTCGATATGATTCTCTTCAGCAAAGGCGGCGACCTGCCAAAAGGGTCATCAAAAGAGTCAGTAGTATCAGACCCCTTGTGCGACAAAAAAAGAGCAGTTTTTGGCAAAGAATGAGAAGACGGCGCCGCTGGATTTAGTATAAAGAACGAACATGACCCCAACACGAATAATGATGCGCTCGCGAGCCAGTCGCCAACTTTCTATTTGGATCTGGTGCGGCGCCTGCCTGCTCGCCATGGGAAATGCGGAGGCCCAAACCACCCTGCGCGCCCTTGCCGAAACCAAGGGCAAACTGGTGGGAACGGCGCTTCCGAGCCAATACATCGACAATCCTGCTTCCATGCCAAGCGGATACCAGTCGACGCTGGCCAATGAGTTCAATGTCTATGTGTCGGAGAATTCGTTCAAAATGTCGGAACTGCTCCCCAACGCGCCGGCCAACCCTTTCGACGTCCAGATTTCGGATCTCAGCACCGCAAAAATCGACACCCTGGTCGCCCGTGCTCGGGAAAACGGCGTGGGCATGATCCGGGGACACGCGCTGATCTGGCACACTCAGGCCCCCTCGTGGCTCACTACCTCGGTAACAGGGTGGACTTCGGACCAGATCACCGCCTTCGCCACTTCCTACATCAAGGCGGTCGTCACCTATTGCAAAAGCATCAACGATGCCGTAGACGCGCCGGTGCGGATCTACGAGTGGGATGTGATCAACGAAACGATTGATAAGTCAACGGCAAAAGACAAAAAGCGGGCGCGCGGATCGGCAGCGAAATCCTCGATCGGCTACCGCACCGGCACCTGGTATGACGGGGTGGCCGATCGGCAGGCGTTCATCGACGCCATCTTCCGCGCTGCGCGCAATGCCGACCCCAATCTGCGGTTGGTCTACAACGACTACGGCATCGAGTTCTATGGCAGTCCGAAATGCAAATTCATGCTCAACATGGTCGGCGGCATGGTTGCGCGCGGGGTGCCCATCGATGGGGTCGGCATGCAGTGCCATTTCCAAGGCCCCGATACATCGGGAGCGGGTGGTTTCTCGAGTTCCAATGCCGAGAAATTCCGCCAGACCTTTGCCGCGCTCCGCGCGCTGGGACTCGAAGGCATCGTCACCGAGCTCGACCTATGGTTGCAGACCGACAGCGCCACGACCGAGGGCAATGTCACGAGCCAGCAACTCGCCCTGCAGGGGGACCAATACCGGTTGATCGTATCCACCGCGTTGTCCGAGCCGAACTGTCCCGCCTTGGTGCTGTGGGGCTTCACCGACGCCTACTCATGGATTCCCTGGGCCTGGCCCGGCTGGGGTCACTCCCTGCCTTTCGACCGCTCGTATGCCAAGAAGCCGGCCTATGAAGGGATCACCAATGCCATCAAAGCCCTGCCCACGGTTGTGGAGAAAAAGGTCTCTTCCTCAACCACGACACCTCCATGAGCCTCGGCGATTGCCTTCGGTCAAGCATTGTCGAATACACCCGCGAATGCCTGGCCTTGGAAGTGGAACTCTTTTCCAGTCACCGGGCTTTAACAGCAAATCACTTTTCGTTCTTTTTGCCCCGTTTCCCCTTAGGGCCATCTTTATCGGATGGAGCCACCTGAGGTTGCGCTTCCGGATATTGATTCAGGATTTTCCGCAGCGAGGCAACCGTGGTCACATCTTCGGCTGCGATGTTTTTCTTTTCCAGAGGATCTTTTTGATAGTCGTAAAGTTCAAGAACCGCCGTGTCGGGAGCCGCCCCGGGAGCCTTCCATTCCACCAAGCGGTAGCGGTCGGTCCGGATCGAGCGGCCGAGCAGAGGATGTCGCGGATACACATGGAAGGCGTGATCCTTGGTGGTGGACTGTGGATCGCGCAGGGCTTGGACGAGGCTCAGGCCATCGGGCTTGATGGGTAAAGGCACGCCGGCGAGTTCGCAGAGGGTGGGATAAAGATCGACAGTCTCCGCAAAGGCTTCGGTGCGCTGGCCGGGCTTCATGCCGGGTGCCGATATCAGAAACGGGATGCGCGCGGCCTCTTCGAAGTTCGTGTGCTTGCACCAGATCCCATGGTCGCCCAAATGAAATCCGTGGTCGCTCCAGAGAACGATGATTGTATTTTTAGCGAGACCGAGATCATCGAGCGCGTTGATCACCTTTCCAATCTGCGCATCGGCGTAGCTGGTGGCCGCGTAGTAGCCGTGGATGAGTTCGCGTTGGAGATCATCGGGCAAAGCACCATCGCCCGGGATGCCGAAGTATGTGCGTAGTTCCCAGCCGGGTTGCGTCGCGAAAGAGGGCGCGCCTTCGGGCGCCTTGCGGAATTCTGCGAGTTGGATTTCGGAGCGCTGGTAAAGATCCCAGAATTTTTTCGGTGCGACAAAGGGAAGATGAGGCCTAATAAAGCCGACAGCCAAAAAGAAGGGCTGGTCTGGGGTGGACTTGAATTGCTTGAGGCGCTTGATGGCTTCGACGGCGATCTTGCCATCATAGTATGTGTCATCGGGAACATCGGCATTTTCGCTGGCGGGGCCTTTGCCATTTCCCCCTTTCTTGCGCTCTGGAAGTTTATTCTCCGGCAGAGCATAATCGCCGGCCTTGGGCCCCCAATGGGGAGTCGACCAAGACGCGGGATCGTCGCCGTTGCCATGACCTTCGTGATAGATCTTTCCGAGGGCAGAGGCCGTGTATCCCGCTCGCATGAAAGCTTGAGACAAGGTCACGGCGTTTGGAACAGCCGCCCGGAAGTTGGTTTCCAAATTGTAAACCCCAATCGTGTCGGGGCGCAGACCCGTCATCAAGGCATTGCGGGAGGGCGCGCATATCGCCTGATTGCTGTAGGCGCGTTCAAAAAGCGTCGAGCGGGCGGCGAGTTTATCAATGTGAGGGGACTGCACCTTGCTGTCTCCGTAGCATCCAAGAAGGGGCTTAAGGTCATCCACGCAAATCAGAAGCACATTCGGCTTCCCGGCCCCGAATGCACAGGCCGCAAGTGAAAGAAGCATCAGTAGAGAAAACCGCAGGGCTTTGTTCATTCGCGTGTGATGGTAAAATAGGTCCCGCATATCAACATATTTTGTGGAGGAAGAAATCTGTGACCATCATAACAATCCCCAAAAAACAGAAACAGGTTGAAAACGAGATTTGCACTAAATGCTGCCGCAGCCCTTGTGATTAGTGTTACCGGAGTTTTTTCGCAACAAAACAGCTTCGATCCTCCAGTCGATCCGGAAATATCGTCCTTGACACGGTTCTTGTGCCTGTGCATGATACTGTCCATATGACTGCAATGACATACACCGCAGCGAGAGAAAATCTCGCCTCCACAATGGACAGAGTTTGTGTTGATCATGACCCTGTTATCATTACGCGCAATCGGGATCAGGCTGTAGTCATGCTCTCGCTTGCTGACTATGAATCACTTCAGGAGACGGCTTATCTACTTCGGTCGCCTGCCAACGCAAAGCGCTTAATTGCTTCTATAGAAAGTCTTAACTCTGGAAAGACCCTGAAAAAGAATCTTAAAGACCTCGCGGAGGCATGAATCTTGTTTTTTCTCCCCAAGCTTGGGAAGATTACCGGCACTGGTTGCAAACGGATAAAAAAATGATCAGAAGAATCAACGAGCTGATCAAGGACACTGTGCGGAGCCATTATGACGGGATCGGGAAACCTGAACCTTTGAAGCACACCCTTGCTGGGTTCTGGTCTCGCCGTATCACGGATGAGCATCGTATGGTTTACCGAATCGCTGCAAAGAACCTTGAGATCGCACAACTCAGGTTTCATTACGCAAAATAATGCCTGCGGGTCGGGTCCCACATATTCACATATTTTGTTTTTGCTGAGGAAGAGATGCCACTTTGCTTGTATCGGTTTGAGGGAGTCCGTTCCCCAGGCTCAAATGTCGGCAGGGCGCGCTTAGATATCGCTCGTTCGTGCTATAGACAGAGGTGGGAAAAAAAGGAACATTCGAGTTTCCAGCAAGTGGCTCAAAACGGCGGGAAGCAAAAGATGTCAATATGCGGAACCCTCTCACTTTTCACTTTCACTTTCCATCAACCTACTCCTGCACGCTCACACCAACTGTCCTGCCTAACCCATGAAAAAGCCCGTGACCTATTGTTTTCTCCTGCTCCTCGCCATGCTTCTGCCGCTTGGCGCCGCCGAGCCGTCCCGCGAGCGCCTGTCCTTTGACCAAGGGTGGCTCTTCCACAAAGGAGACATTCCGTTTCCGGAGGTGAAAGGGCATTTCATCACCTATACAAGCGCCAAGGCTGGGGCAGCTTCTGGTGCGGCTGCCCAGGCCTTCGACGACTCCGATTGGCAACCGGTCGACCTCCCGCACGATTGGGCCTCCGAGTCGCCGATCGAGAAGGAAGCCAATATCGCCCAAGGCTATCGCAAGCGCGGCTTCGGTTGGTATCGCCGGCATTTCCAGGTCGATCCAGCCGATCGCGGCAAGCATTTCGAACTCCAATTCGACGGCGTCTCTACGCACTGCACCGTTTGGGTCAATGGCACGGTCGTGCATCGCAACTGGTGCGGCTACACTTCGTTCTCCGCCGATATCACTCCGCTGCTCAAATACGGCGACGAGTTCAACACCGTGGCGGTGCGCGTTGATGCCGAGGCCCAGGAGGGCTGGTGGTATGAGGGTGCGGGGATTTACCGCCACACTTGGATGGTGAAGCGCTCGCCCGTTCACATCGTCACCGATGGCGTCTTCGCCCAGCCAGTGAAGGCTCCGGATGGTCAATGGTCGATTCCCGCCGAGGTCACTCTCGCCAACTCGGGCGGAAAAAATGCCACGGCCACGGTGGAGTTCACGCTCCTTGATCCCGAAGGCAAGGCTGTTGGCACGGTGTCCCAATCTTGCGATGTCGCCGCCCTCGGCGAGGCGACGGCCAAGCTCACTCTGGCGGTCACAAATCCACGCCTGTGGTCGGTGGATTCGCCGACGATGTATTCGGTGAAAACGGTCCTCAAAGACGGCGAACGGATTTTGGATGAAACGGTCACGCCTGCTGGATTTCGCACGCTGCGCTTCGATGCCGCGACCGGATTTTACCTTAACGACAAGCCGCTCAAAATCCAAGGTGTGTGCGTCCATCAAGACCACGCCGGAGTCGGTGTGGCGATGCCCGACGCGATGTGGGAATTTCGTGTTCGCAAACTCAAGGAAATGGGCGTGAATGCCATGCGTTGCTCGCACCACCCTCCTGCCGCCGAGTTACTCCAAGTCTGCGACCGCATGGGCATGCTCGTGATGGATGAGGTGAGAAATTTCAACACCTCGCCGGAATACATTCGCCAGCTCGAATGGATGGTCCGCCGCGACCGCAACCACCCGAGTGTTTTCATGTGGTCGGTGTTCAACGAGGAGCCGTTTCAAGGAACCGAGGTCGGCTACGAAATGACCCGCCGCTTGGTGGCTGCGGTGAAGCGTCTCGATACCAGTCGACCTGTGACTGCCGCGATGAATTTTGGATTTATGAACCCGATCAATGTCTCGCAGGCCGTGGATGTGATGGGATTCAATTACCAACAGAAGAGCTACGATACCTTTCATAAGCTGAATCCGAATATGCCGCTCCTCAGCTCCGAGGACACCTCTGCCTTCATCACGCGCGGCGAGTATGAGAGCAACAAGGAAAAGCAAACCGCCGACTCGCGCGACACCTACGCGGCCCGCTGGGGTGCGTCGCACCGCGATGGTTGGAAGGCGATCGCCACACGCCCTTTTATTGCGGGTGGGTTTGTCTGGACTGGCTTCGACTACGCGGGCGAGCCGACGCCGTTCGAGTGGCCGAGTGTGAGTTCGTCCTTCGGCATTTTGGACCTCTGCGGGTTTCCCAAGTCCGCGTTTTACATCCATCAGGCCCATTGGCGAAAAGACATCGATGTGCTCGAGTTGATCCCGCATTGGAACTGGAGCGGACGCGAGGGACAGACCATCCAAGTGATGGCCCTCTCCAACGCGGATTCGGTGGAACTTTTCCTGAATGGAAAATCTCTCGGCGAAAAACCGGTCGATCCCTTTGAGATGGTTCATTGGGATGTGATCTATGAGCCCGGCGCATTGCTGGCTGTGGGGAAAAAAGACGGGCGTGAAGTCTCGCGCAAACTGGTGGAAACCACTGGCGAGGCCGTGGCGCTCGAGCTTCTTCCTGACAGAAAATCTCTCGCTGGCGATGGCGAGGATGCCATGCCGCTCACAGTTCGTGCGGTGGATGCCAAGGGGCGTGAAGTTCCGACGGCAATGAATCCCGTGAAGTTTTCGCTCCAAGGCCCGGCGGACATCATCGGCCTCGGCAATGGCGATCCGCGTTGCCACGAACCCCAGAAGGGCGACCAGCGCTCGCTCTTCAACGGACTCGCGCAAGTCATCCTTCAAACCCGCCTCGCCAGCTCGGGCGATGTCATCTTGCGCGCCGAATCCGCCGGCCTCGTGCCTGCTGAAATCAAAATCCCTGTGGCAGCGGTCCGAGCGTCTCCAGCGTTTCCGACCGCCCGCTGCGAGCAGCGCATCGAGCAGTGGAAAGCCGCTTCCGGTTTCACAACGAAGCCCGACCCTTTGATGAAAGCGGAAAACAATGACATGAACTCGTGGGTTGGCGCCAGTGTTGGGACTCCGCTCACACCCAATGGCGGGCCGTGGAGCATCTTCTCTGGAAGCTTCGAGCCATTTGCCAACATGCAGCGCGATGGCGGGGTGTTGAAATTCGGCGGGTTGCTTGGCAAGGCCGAGGTGTGGATCGATGGCAAACTCGCGGCAACGAAATCGGAGTTTCAAAATGCACCGCTTGAGGCCCCTTTTCCTCCCGGTAAGGGCAAGCGCCCGGTGCGCATTCTCTTTGAGAGTGAAGGAGGCAAGCCGGTCGGGCTCACCGCGCCGGTCTCCGTCGTTCCGTCGGGAGCCGCTAAATGAACGCGTCGATAAAGAATGCCTCATGAACAAACTCACAATCCTCACCCTCACCGCCCTGCTGCTCGCACCGCTCACTGCGATCCACGCCGCTGACGACCTGGAAAAGAATTTCGTCAATCCGCCGGATTCGGCAAAGGCGTCCGGCTATTGGTGGTGGCTCAATGCCAATGTCGACAAAGAGGCCATCACGCGTGACATGGATGAGTTTTCCGCCAAGGGCATCGGGTCGGTGTTGTTGGTTTGCAGTGGCAACTGGGCCGGTCCGAATCATGTCCGTGGGCCGGCGTTCCTCTCGGATGAGTGGCGTGAGCTCTACAAATTCGCACTCCAGGAGGCCAATCGTGTCGGGATCAAGGTGGATGTCAACCTCGCGCCCGGGTGGAACATGGGCGGTCCGTGGGTCACCCCGGACAAAGCCTGCCGCTGGTTCCTGCAGTCGGAGACGAGCGTGAAAGGACCTCAGAAATACTCAGAAAAACTCCCGCTGCCGGGAGTCAATGACGGTTATGATTCTCCTCCGCAGCTTGGAGTCGAGCACAGCTTGAAGCTTCGCTTTGAGGAGGTGGATTACCGTGACACGGCGGTTGTGGCCTTCCGCACGCCGGCGGGAAGTCGTCCTGCCGCCCGCGCCGATTTGCCGGCCAAGAGCAACCGCCTGGATGCCGATTGCAACATCCCCTCGGACAAGCTGATGTCTCAGACGCTTGTGCCATGGACCACCACGACAAATGATCTGCCGGTCCGTGCGGAGGATGTCGTAGACCTGACGGCTCGTCTGAAACCTGACGGCACTTTGGAATGGGATGTGCCCGAAGGGGAGTGGACGATTCTGAGGACAGGGCATCGCATGACTGGCGCCAAGCTCAGCGTGCCGATGCACGGCCAGGGCGGTCTTGAAAACGACTATTTTGATCGCGCCGGTGTCGATCTCATGTTCGAGAAGGTGGGCAAGGTGCTCATCGAGGACGCGGGTCCGCTCGCTGGTAACACCCTGCGCGGTTTTGCCGAAGACAGTTTCGAGGCCGGCTATCCGAACTGGACGGCGAACATGCTGAAGCATTTCAAGCGTTACCGTGGTTATGATCCGACACCCTTCCTTCCGGTCTTCAAGGGCTGGATCGTTGGAAGCGCCGAGATCTCAGATCGCTTCCTGCACGACTACCGCAAGACCGTGGCCGATTGTTTTGCCGATGAACACTATGGCCGATTCGCCGAGCTCAGCCGTCAACACGGCATGGTGACGCGATGCGAGTCATCAGGCCCGAGTTGGTCGGGAACGGTCTGCATGGACGGTCTCAAAAACCTCGGGCGCACCGAATTCCCACAGGGCGAGTTCTGGGAGGACGGGCGCTTTATGAAGAACAATCAGAACACGGTGGCCAAGATGGCTGCGAGCGCCGCCCATATCTACGGCAAGCGTTTTGTCGCGGCCGAAGCACTGACAGACGCCAGGGAAGGTAAATACTGGGGCAAGGGCCCGTCGCACTTCAAGCCGACGGTGGACCGTGCATTCTGCGAAGGCATCAACCAGGTGGTCTTCCATACGATGACCTGCCAGAAGCCTTCAGAGGGCAAGCCCGGCCTTGAGTATGGCGCGGGCACGCATTTCAATCCGAATGTCACTTGGTGGAATCAGACCGCTGGTCCGTGGGTCAGCTACATCAACCGCTGTCAGGCCTTGCTCCAAAGCGGGCTCTTTGCCGCCGATGTGCTCTACTACAACGGCGACTGGGCGCCGAATCTCGTGGGTCCGAAGCATGTCCCCGCTGGGCTCGGTAAAGGCTACGACTACGATGTCTGCAACGAGGAGGTCCTGCTCACACGACTCTCGGTGAAGGACGGTAAGATCGTGCTTCCCGACGGCATGTCCTACCGCGTGCTCGTTCTGCCCGACACGACGAAAATGCCCGCGCCGGTGGCGCAAAAACTCCGCGAGTTGGTCCAAGCCGGCGCGACGGTGATCGGACCGAAGCCACTCACCGACCCCGGCCTCAAAAACCACCCGCAGTGCGACGACGAGGTGAAAAAAATCGGCGAGGAACTGTGGGGCGGAAAGACCGGCAAGGGGCGGGTTTTCGCCGACAAGACCGAGCGCGAGATTTTGCTGGCCGATGGCATCCAGCCTGATTTCGAAGCCTCCGGAGCGCCCGACACCTTCATCGACTTCATTCACCGCACGACGCCCGAGGCGGAAATCTACTTCCTCGCGAACCGCAAGGATCGCCCGGAAAAAGTCACCGCCACCTTCCGCGTGAACGGCAAGCAACCGGAGTTGTGGGATGCGGTCAGCGGTCAACGCCGCGACCTGCCGCAGTTCACAATGGAAAACGGCCGCACCAGCATCCCGCTCGAGTTCGATCCGAACGGCTCGATGTTTGTCGTCTTCCGCAAACCCACCACCGCGACAGCAGGTGAGGGGAGCAATTTCCTGTCCCTCGAAACCGCCCAAACCCTCGAAGGGCCGTGGACCGTGCAGTTCGACAAAGACTGGTTCTACCCCGCCACGAACAATGTGGTGGTCTTCGACAAGCTGGAGGACTGGACCAAGCGCCCTGAGGACGCCGTGAAGCACTTCAGCGGCACGGCTGTTTACAAAAAAACCTTTCCGGTTTCCGCTCTCCCGTCTCCGGTTTCAAAAGTCTTTCTCGACCTCGGAGCCGTCGTCGAGACCGCCAAGGTCACGCTCAACGGCAAAGACCTCGGAGTCGTCTGGTGCGCCCCGCGTCGGGTGGACATCACCGAGGCCATTAAAACTGGCGAGAACGAACTCGAGATCGAAGTCGTCAACAAGTGGCCGAACCGACTGATCGGCGACGCCAAGCTCCCCGCCGACCAACGCCGCACGCGCACGAACATCACGAAATACAATTCGCCAAAAACCGGCGAACCCGCCCTTCAACCCTCCGGCCTCCTTGGCCCGGTGAGCATTTCGACAACGAAGTAATATAAATCGGAATACCTCCATCCTTATTCCTTCAACTACAGAAATTAAAAATGAATATCAGGCGGTTGTTTTTGGCATGTAGTCCTGCAGCGACTCTGGTGGCGTTTGTATTGTTGGGGGCTTTGAATGGGTTGGCTCAACCCTACATTCCGGAAGAGGGTTCCGCAGAGCTGTCGAGGGATTCTCGCGAACAGAGGCCGGCGAAAGTGAATCCCAATCTGCCGAATGTGCTGATTATCGGGGATTCGATTTCCATCGGCTATACCGGGGTGGTGAGCTCCAAGTTGGCGGGCAAGGCCAATGTGATCCATAATCCGGGCAATGCGGAGGGAACCAAGCTCGGACTCGAAAAACTGAAGGAATGGCTCGGCGATACGAAATGGGATGTCATCCATTTCAACTGGGGGCTCCACGACATGAAACGCGTGAAAGCAGAAACCGCGGAGAATTCCAATGATCCCAACGACCCTCGGCAGGCCGATCTGGAAACCTATACCGCCAACTTGGAGATTCTCGTCAAGCAGTTGAAGGCCACCGGTGCCAAGCTGATCTTTGCCACCACGACGCCGTTCCCTGCGGGGGTGAAACCCTTCCGCTTACCGGAGGATGCCGCGAGATATAATGCGGCCGCCCTGGGTGTCATTCGGGCCAACAACATTCAGGTCAATGATCTCTATCAGCTGGTGTTGCCGAATTGGAACGCCCTGCAGAAGCGCAGAAATGTGCACTTCAATGAAGATGGCTCGAAGATTTTGGGCGAGCAGGTCGCAGATATGATTCTGACCGCTCTGGGTGAGCCGCAGCCGCAGGCTTCTCACCCTCCCTCGCACTCCCTTTTCTACAAAGCACAGCATCCAGAAACCGGCAATATGTGGGATGTGTGGCTCTATCATCATGAGGGGATCTACTACCTGTATTACCTCGCCAATGCCGGGCCCAGACCTCCCAAGGGTCAGCCGTGGAACAACATTTCGTTGGCCACCTCGCCTGACGGTGTGAACTGGACGGAGAAAGGTCCGATCCTGAAAAAGGCGGAAGAGGCTACTTGGATGGGAACCGGCTCAACCTGGAAATCACCCACCTTCGACCAGGACGGCAAATTTTACATGAATTTCTCGGAAGAGATCGGCGGGCGTCAAACCATCTACTTTGCGGAATCCAAAGACCTTCTTCATTGGACTCGGTTGGAAGGGGAGGAATACCGGTTTGTGCCGGACGAACGATGGTATCAGAAGAACGGCCGTTGGGACTGCATCTGGACCCTGCCCAAACCGGGCGGTGGATTTTATGGCTACTGGACAGCCAGTCCGCATTCCAAAGGCAGCAAATTCGGCTTTGGCGAATCGGACGACGGACTGCACTGGAAAGCACTCCCGCCGCCTGAAGTGTCAGGGGTCAATCGCGAGCATGCAGAAGTCGGAGCCGTAGAGAAGATCGGGGACAAGTATTACCTGTTGTTGGGGAACTACCCTCCCTACATGGTGACGCTGGTCGCCGACCGCCCCGAGGGCCCCTTTCGCGCGGCGGAGAAGAATTTCAACATCTTGACGGGACACACCTATTTTTGTCGCTTTTTCCCTCACCCGGCCGATGGGATGCTGGTGTGCCATTTCTTACATGACCGAAATGGGGAGGTTTCTTTTGCTCCGCTAAAAGGCGCGCGCATCGACGGCGAAGGAACCCTGCGTCTCGGATGGTGGAAGGGGAATGAGAAAATGAAGCGCGCGGCCATTGCGGTCGATGCACCTGGCGAAACCTCCAAGGCGATTGCCATGCTCGATCATCAGTTTGATACGGGCAAAGGAATCATCCTGGAGGGCACCTTGCGGCTGCCAAAGGGCGAGGGGGAGAATCGCAGTGGGCTGTATATCGAGTGTGGGAATCGCGAGGGAGCCGGGGTGCTCATAGATCATTCCGGGGTGGCCGAACTGGGTTCCCTGCAGGCGAACGGCGACGATTTCGAAATCAGGGAACTCAATAAGCGAGGCAAGAAGCAGAATCCGAAACGCATCGACCGGGAAATGACCTTTGCGAATCCAGCGAAGTTCCGCCTCTTGCTCAAGGGATCGCTGATGGAGTTCTACCTTGATGATATCCTGGTCGAAAGCTTCGCCCTGCCTGCCAATGCCACCGGCCGGATCGGATTGATCAACTCCGCAGAAACTTTGGGGACACTGAAAGCCTGGGAGTAGCGCCCATCTGCCATTAGGGGATTAAATCCACCCCGAATCGCTTTGCCACAAGCGCGGTGGCTATGAAGCAGACGAAGGTCAGCAGCGCGCTCCAGAGCAGGGCCATTTGGGAACGAATGGTCAGGCTGCATTCTATTTCATTCTTATTAAATAAAAATACTATTTTCTTTAATAAGAGGATTTCTTATTTAAGGCTCATACCATGAATCGTGACGCCACAGGCCACTATATCACAACCGCCACTGCGGGAGAGCAGGTGCGTGCCTTCGTGCCGCATCGCCTGCCGCCTGTTCCTCCTCTGGAGATCGGAGGCGCGCGGCAGTTGTTGCTGGAGCGCGCCACCTTGGCCGTTGGGCGACTGGATAGCATCAGCACGCTTCTGCCGAACCCGCACTTGTTTCTCTATTCGTATGTCCGGCGCGAAGCTGTTCTTTCCTCGCAGATCGAAGGAACCCAGTCTTCGCTCTCCGATCTTTTGCTTTTCGAGTTGGAAGAGGTCCCCGTCAGTCCCATGGATGATGTCGTTGAGGTTTCCAACTACATCGCAGCCTTGGAACACGGCATGTCGCGGCTTCGGGAGGGATTCCCACTCTCCAATCGCCTGCTCCGCGAAATGCACGCCGCCCTTATGTCCAAAGGCCGTGGCAGCGACAAGCACCCCGGAGAGTTTCGCCGCAGCCAGAATTGGATTGGCGGAACCCGGCCAGGGAATGCGCGATTCGTCCCGCCTCCTCCGCCAGAGGTCGAACCCTGCATGGCCGCACTGGAAGCCTTTCTGCACGAAGATACCATAGGTCTGCCCGTACTGCTCAAAGCCGCGCTGGCCCATGTGCAGTTCGAGACCATCCATCCGTTTCTCGACGGCAACGGCCGCCTCGGCCGTCTGCTCATTGCCCTCTTGCTCCATCACGGCCGCCTCCTCGCGCAACCACTCCTCTATCTCTCGCTGTTCTTCAAAGAACACCGCTCCTTATACTACGAGCTGCTGGACCGCGTTCGCACCAAGGGCGACTGGGAAGCATGGGTGGATTTCTTTCTGGAAGGCGTGGAAACCACAGCCCACAGCGCCGTTCAGACCGCCCGCCGGCTCGTGGATCTCTTCGAAGAGGACACCCGCCGAATAGCTGCGACCGGCCGCTCTGCCGCAAATACCCTGCGCGTCCTTGCCGCTCTGCGCGAACGCCCCGTCCTGACTCTCGGTCACCTCTGCCGCCAGCACCAGATAAGCTTCCCAACAGCCGGTAAAGCCATGCAGAAGCTTGTTTCCGCTGGTATAGCTCGTGAACTCACCGGTCAACGCCGCAACCGCGTTTTCATTTATGACGCTTACCTCGGCATCCTCAATGAAGGAGGCGAACCGCTGTGAAAACCAGCGTCGAGTTCAGAGAGTGCATTGAGATTTTCAGCGCTCCGCCTGCGGGTTGCTGAAAATCTATCTCATAAGATCGCTTGATGCCGAGCGTTTGACCTTCGATTATTGCGCATTATTTTTCTTTAGCGCTTTCATGTCGACGCTCCTCGGCTTGCGACTAGGGAATTAAATCCACTCCGAATCGCTTTGCCACAAGCGCGGTGGCGATGAAGCAGACGAAGGTCAGCAGCGCGCTCCAGAGGAGGGCCCACCAAAATCCAGTGCCCTTGTGCAGCAGCCACGGCAGGAGTAGGAACATCGGTATCGTGGGGATCACATACCAGAAAGTGTAAAAGGCATGGCTCGCGAGTTTTTCCGTTCCCTGCTTTTCCAGATGCAACCACACCATGACCATGATGGTGACAAACGGCAGCGAGGAAATCAGCGCCCCAAGCCGGTCGCTCCGCTTGGCAAGTTCGGAAACAAGCACGATGACGAACGCCGTCACCGCATATTTGGTAATGAGAAGAGTCATGTGTTTGGTGTTCTGGAACTAGATTCAGGCTACATTTAATTTTTATTTTTGAAATAACCTTTCTCCCTGCTCAGCCGCCTCAAGGGTCAGTCCCACATATTGACATGTTTTTGAATTCTTAGAGTTATTTGCGATGGAGGCGGTGTTCGTGGGAGAAGCGATGGGGTTGGGTTGCAAAAGAACTCAACGCTGGCGCGCCGAATAGAGTTTGGAATGCGATGAGGAGGTTGCAGGAAAGAGGTGGAAATGGGACAAGAGAAATAATATGTGAATATGTGGGACTGACCCCGCCGCTGGACTTTGTGGGTCGAGTTTGGTTTTTCTGAAATTCTTTGGTGGAAGTGACGGTGGACACCGACTCAAGTGGTTTTGTTGACTTGCTCCATCCCTTTGGCGGTGGGGGAGTGCATTATTTGAAATCGCGGTTAGCGTGATTTCAAAGAACCGGGTTGACAGATGGCGTAACTCCGTATCTAGATAGATTTCTATGATTAAATCACTCCTATTAGCAGTAGCGTTTGCTGTCACCACGATCGTTTCTTCTCAGGCCCATTGCGGAACTTGCGATCACAAGGATGACAAAAAAGGCAAGTGCGAGGAAAAAGACGGCGAAAAAGGCGATTGCGACAAAGGCACGAAGGACAGTAAAAAGTCCGAAGAGAAAAAGTAATTTTCGACCGGGTTTTTAACCCAAATCCCAACGGGCACACGCCCTTTTTTCAGTGAAAACGCGAACGGCAAACCGTTCGCGTTTTTTTGTATCTCTGTGATGATTTTCTAAATCGAAGACCCGCCAGCTTCAATGGCGGAGAAGGATTGCTGCCATTGTCTCTTTGAGGTTGGACTTTAAACCGCAAAAGGGAGGCGGGAGGGAGAGTTTTAAGTTTATAAGAATTACGTTTTAAGTGGAGGTGCCATTGCTGTCACCCTTGGGGCGTTTATACAGCCTACCGCGCAACCGCCCTGTTGCTTGGTTCCCAGCCAGCCCCCGCTGGCATGTGTTCGCTCCCGGTTGATTTCGCTACGCTTCACCCTTCGGGCTGCCTTCGGCAGGCTACCCAGCCAGCTCCCGCTGGCATGTGTTCAGGTCTCAGGTCTCAGGTCTCAGGTCTCAGGTCTCAGGTCTCAGGTCTCAGGTCTCAGGTCTCAGGTCTCAGGTCTCAGGTCTCAGGTCTCCGCTTTTTCTTCCCACCCCTGAAAACTCTGCCGGCTCTCCCTCAGAGCGACTGAAAACTTGCGAAATCCCGAACATCAAAAAAATCTTTCAAATTATGAAAAAGAGTGTATTATTTCAAGATGGATTTTGAATACGATCCCGTAAAAAGCGCGCTTAATCTCGCGAAGCACGGGATTGACTTCCAAGAAATCCAAGAAATTTGGGAGGGTAAAGTGATTGCCGCACCAAGCCGAAGTAGTAGCGAGAGTCGCTTTTTGGCGATCGGAGTGCTAGGTGCAAAATATTGGACAGTGATTATCACGCTTAGAAATGAAAAAGTTCGGATCATTAGCGCTAGGAGGAGCAGGAAAAATGAAATCAAATACTACAAAAAAGCATAAACCAACCACGATGGAGAATCTTGAGGGGAAATTTGAATCCAACCAAGATGTGACAGATTACTTTGATTTCTCGCGACCCATTATCTGGGGAGGTAAGCGCGAGGGAGCTGGTCGCAAACCTCTTGGCAAAGTGAGGAAGCAAGTGCTCCTGTCCTCTGCGGTCATTGCCAAGATCGATGCGATTGCAAAGAAAAAGAAGCTCAGTTTTTCCGCCATCCTTGAGGACGCCTGCGTAGCTCTCCATTAATGGGCGGTGCGCCACGGACGCCTTCGTATCCCGATTTCCCGAGCGGCGCGATAAATCCTGACTCGTCAGGATAGGGGCGGTAAAAAAAGCCGAACACGAGCATGCTCGCATGTAGAGTGCCGAATTTTTGCCCGCCTCATTCGCGAAGCGAATGCCCCGCTCTGTTGATTCGCAGGGTCTCCCGCCCTGCTCCTCCTTCGGGGCTGCCTTCCGGCAGTCTATGACTTACATCGTCCCCGATGCTGCGCCCTACGGGCTGCCTTCGGCAGGCAGTGTTGGTTCGCATCCCCCCGGGATGTCTCAGCCTTCGGGCTGCTTATACAGCCTACCGCGCAACCTCCCTGTTGCTTGGTTCCCAGCCAGCGCCCGCTGGCATGTGATCTCCGCTGCGCTACGGTTGCCTCCTTACTGCGGTTGCCCACCCTGGGCTACACTGTTGACTCGTTCGCTCCCGCTCAGCTCGCCCTTCGGGCCAACCTTCGGTTAGTCTATCTCGCGCCTGCCCCGGCGCTCGATTGTCTTTCCCTTGAACCATGGCGCTGTCGCGCTGGTGTTCTCCGCTTCGCTACGGTTGCCTCGTTCGCTCCCGCTCATCTCGCCCTTCGGGCTGCCTTCGGCAGGCTACCCAGCCAGCCCCCGCTGGCATGTGTTCGCTCCCGGTTGATTTCGCTACGCTTCACCCTTCTGGCTGCCCGCGGCAGTCTTTCTCTCTACGTTCGCTCATGTCGCCCTACGGGCTGCCTACGGCAGGCTACCCAGCCAGCCCCCGCTGGCATGTGTTCAGGTTTCAGGTTTCAGGTTTCAGGTTTCAGGTTTCAGGTTTCAGGTTTCAGGTTTCAGGTTTCAGGTTTCAGGTTTCAGGTTTTTCTTCCCCCCCCCAAGAAAACCGAGGATAAAAAACATTATACCAATGGTGTTTAAATTGTTGATATTCGGAAATGCTAATGGTAAATCACTTTCATGAAGCGAAAAGTAGTGCCTATATTGAACTCTTGGCTTGGTTCGAAAGGTCGAAAGCCACTGGTATTAAGGGGAGCGAGACAGGTTGGGAAGTCCACGCTGGTGCGGCTTTTTGCCGCAGAGCAGGGACTCGATTTGCTCGAGTTGAATCTGGAGAGGCATCGGGATATGGATCGGGTTTTTGCTTCTTTGGATATCAATCTGATTTTGAGTAATCTGGAGGCCATTGCTGGCAAGCGTGTTGGACCGCAAACATTGCTTTTTCTGGATGAAATCCAAGCCACGCCCCATGCGATCGAGAGTCTGCGATATTTTTACGAAGAGCGGACTGCCTTGCCCGTCATCGCAGCGGGTTCCTTGCTGGAGTTTGCCCTGAGCCAAGCCGCGTTTTCGATGCCTGTCGGCAGGATTCAATATCTGTTTTTGCAGCCCATGAGTTTCAGCGAGTTCCTTGAGGCCGTCGATCCTGCTTCGATGGAGTGGCTGGAATCCATGTCCATTGATGCGCCCTTGCCCCAAGAGGCTCATAAAAGACTTTTGAATCGCCAGCGACAGTTTCTCCTGACCGGAGGCATGCCCGAAGCCGTGAAATGCTTTGCGGAGACTCAGGATCTTGCCGCCGTCGCGAGTATTCAGAATGGGATTCTCAACACCTATGTGGATGACTTTTCCAAGTATGCCCGCGGGGTTGACCTAGCCGACATGCAACGCCTTTTTCGCAATCTGCCGTTGAGCCTTGGGAAAAAAACGAAATACGTGCACCTGCTGCCCGAGGCGACAAGCGCGCATGCCAGACGGCTTCTAGAGCTACTCATCAAGGCCCAGCTGGTGTTGCCTGTTTACGCCAGCGATTGCGCAGGGATTCCTCTGCGTGCCGGAATGAGCCTCCGCACCTTCAAACTTTTTTTTCTCGATGTTGGTCTCTTGAGTCGGCTGCTCGGGCAGGACTGGCTTGATGTCCAAGGCCTCGAGGAGCGCACCTTGGTGAATGAAGGTCCCCTCGCAGAGCAATTCATCGCGCAGCACCTCTATCTCGATACCACCCTCGCAACCCCTCCAGAGTTGTTTTACTGGCTCAACGAAAGCAAAAACGCGAACGCCGAAGTCGACTTTGTCGTCTCGCAGGGCTTTCTTATGCTCCCCGTGGAGGTCAAGGCGGGCAAAAGCGGTTCATTGAAATCGCTTCATCTTTTCTGCGGTCGGCGTCGTCTCGGCCATGCCGTGCGCTTCGATCTTTCGCCGCCCTCCCTGCAGGAGATCGATACCAAAGTCACAGATAAAAAAGGCAGCGATCTCGGCAGTCGCTATTTTTTACACTCACTCCCGCTTTACGCGGTGGAAAAAATGCCCTCTCTTCTCGAAAAAATCCGCCTCCAGCGCCCCGGGGCGAACCTCATTAGTCCCTGATCGGCGCGAATGGCTTCTGGCTTTCAGCAGTTGCGGGTGGATTTGCTGGACACGATCATGCGCCGCCCGCCTGAGCCCCCTTTCCGCTTCCGGACTAAAAACTCACACGAAAGCACAAAGCCACGGAGAAGAATAAAACCAAGCTGGGAAGGCCATGCGGCCTTTTTCTGATCCCCAGATGACGGGCATGTGATCTTCGCTTCGCTACGGTTTCAATTTTCCGCTTTTTCTTCTTTTCTTTTTTTCTCCTCCGCGATCCCCGCGTCTCCGCGTGATCCCCGGTTGATTTCGCTACGCGGGCTGCCTTCGGCAGGCAGTGTTGGTTCGCATCCCCCCCGGGATGGTGATTCGCAGGCTCGCCCGACCCACTCCTCCTTCGGAGCTGCCTTGCGGCAGTCTATCTCGACCTTTCCCAAAGGTCTCGGTTCACCCTTCGGGCTGCTTATACAGCCTACCGCGCAACCGCCCTGTTGCTTGGTTCCCAGCCAGCGCCCGCTGGCATGTGATCTCCGCTGCGCTACGGTTGCCTCGTTCGCTCCCGCTCATGTCGCCCTACGGGCTGCCTTCGGCAGGCTACCCAGCCAGCCCCCGCTGGCATGTGATCTGCGCTGCGCTACGGTTGCCTCCTTCGCTCCCGCTCATGTCGCCCTACGGGCTGCCTTCGGCAGGCTACCCAGCCAGCCCCCGCTGGCATGTGTTCCAGTTTCCGCTTCCTCCATCTCCTCTCTCTGTTTATGGTCGCATGCATGTCTGGTCTGCATCAACCGCACGACAAAATCGTCAAAGCCACCTTTTCGGACATCCCCACCGCCTGCGCCTTTCTCCAAGCCGAACTCCCCACCAGCCTCGTTCCGCACATCGACTGGTCCACGCTCCGGCTCGAGAGCGGCAGCCACATTGATGCGGAGTTTTCCGCTTCCAGCAGCGACCTGCTTTATACCGCGCGACTCGGCGGTGATCCCGCCTACATCTACATCCTCTTCGAGCATCAAAGCAGCGAGGATCCATGGATCGCCCTGCGCCTGCTCTCCTACATGGTCGGCATCTGGAGAGACCACGCACGCAAAGCCCCTGCCGGCACGCGCCTGCCGCCGATCTTGCCACTCGTTCTCGCGCAGGACAACAAACCGTGGAAAACCTCCACGCGCTTCGCTGACCTTGTGCAAGCGCCCGAGGCCCTCGCCGAGGCGATTCAAAAACACACGCCCGACTTTTCATTCCAGCTAGTGGAGTTGTTCCGAATGCCATTTGAAAAGATCCTCGGAACGCCAATGGGCATCCTGACACTGAGGGCGTTGAAAGCCGAAAAAATCAGCGCCTTGCTCGACGACGCCGTGTGGGACGAGATGCTGATGGTGCAACTGCAGCCCGAAGAATTCGATCGGTTTTTGCGCTATATCTTTGACCGCGGCATTGACAAACCCGACTTTCGCAGGAAACTAAAAACAATCACCGATCCGAAACTCATCGAAAACGCTATGTCACTCGCCGAACAACTCCGTGAAGAAGGTCGCCAAGAGGTACGCTCACTTGCAGAACAGTTTCGCAAAGAGGGCCGCCAAGCAGGCCGTCAGGAAGGCCATCAAGCAGGCCATCAGGAAGGGCTCATTGCCTCGAAGCAGCAGGATATCGTGGAAGCACTCGAGATACGTTTCGGGACAGTTCCAGAAGGGCTTCGCGAAGAGATCGAGCTCATCGGCGATCCCGTCAAGCTCACCAACCTGCACCGCGCGGCGATCCTCTGCGCTGACATCGAATCCTTCGCCCGCGAGCTGTAAAAAAACCGGACAGGCGGGACAAGATTAGCAAGATTTTCAAGATTCAGCAGGACGGGTGAAAAAAGGTAGGGTCGGCGCGCTGCCGCCGAGGCGCTCCGGTCGCCCACCCTGGGCTACACATTTGTCTCTCCCTTTAGATCAGTGCGCTTTCGCGCTGGTGTTCGCTCCCGGTTGATTTCGCTACGCTTCACCCTTCTGGCTGCCCGCGGCAGTCTTTCTCTCTACGTTCGATTATGTCGCCCTACGGGCTGCCTTCGGCAGGCAGTGTTGGTTCGCACTCCCCCGAGATGTCTCACCCTTCGGGCTGCTTATGCAGCCTACCGCGCAACCGCCCTGTTGCTTGGTTCCCAGCCAGCGCCCGCTGGCATGTGTTCGCTCCCGGTTGATTTCGCTACGCTTCACCCTTCGGGCTGCCTTCGGCAGGCAGTGTTGGTTCGCATCCCCCCCCCGGGATGTCTCACCCTTCGGGCTGCTTATGCAGCCTACCGCGCAACCGCCCGGCATGTGATCAGGTTTCCGGTCTCAGGTCTCAGGTTTCAGGTTTCAGGTTTCAGGTTTCAGGTTTTTCTTCCCTCCCCCCCTCCGCGATCTCTGCGTCTCCGCGTGAGGCCCTCTCCCGCGCGGTAGCGCGACTGAAAGCTCTGCCAGATCTACGTTTCTTTCCGAGATAGAGCTACAGCAATCCCAAAAGGGATCCCAGATCGCAAACGGTTATGTCCATACCGCTCTTGCGAATTTGATAGGCCTCGTTGGCGGATGGAGTCACGAGATAATTTTGCCCTTTCGGATACAGGGCTCGAAATGCCTTTAGAGCCGCACCATCCAAGGTATCCGCGCTCCACTTGCACTCGATGGCGTGCACCACATCACGACCCCGTGATAGAACAAAATCCATTTCCCTCCCTTGCTTGTCACGCCAGTAGCGGATCGGATCATCTGCAACGTGCGCCTGCAAATGTTCCAAAACAAGGTGTTCCCACAGCCCTCCGCAATCCTCAGGCCGCAGAGGTTCCCACCCGCGCGCCCAACTCACAAAGCCTGTGTCAAACGCATAGACTTTCGGTTGCTTGGTGATTTCGTTCTGTCCGCCGCCGTAGAAAGGCCGCACGATTTTGACCGCATGAGTTATCTCTAGGGCCTGCAAATGGCTCTCCACCGTCGGACGCGTGATTCCCACGGCACTGGCGGCCTTGGTTTGTTCAAATTGCCCGCCGCTTTGACGTAGGCAGTATTCGAAAAAAGCGTTGAACCGGTTCACATCACGGAAGCCGAAAAGTCGCTGAATATCCCTTGCAAAAAAGGAATCCAGCCACTCTCGATAAAACGAGGGTTTTTTGGAGCTTGCGAGTAAAGCCGGAGGCAACCCGCCGTGCAGCAAACGGCGCAGAAGAGGCACCTCACCAAAGGTTCCTAGCTCCGATACCAGCACTGGTACAAGGTGCACCAATCGCTTGCGTCCCGTCAGCGTATCCCGGAACTTTCGACTCGCTGCAAGGGTCGATGATCCCGTGGCCAAAATTTTCAGCTTGGGAAATTCATCAGCCCCAATCTTCAGTAGTCGCGCCGGGTCGCGGAGTTGATGGATTTCATCAAACACAATGACTGGCTTTTCGCACGAGCGGTAGAAGAGGTGAGGGTCCTTGATGCGATCTTCGACCGATGGCAGGTCGCAGTTGATATAGAGCGAGTCGCCCACATTTCGGGACAACGTGGTTTTGCCCGCACGGCGAACTCCGCACAGCCATACAATCGAGGCCTCCTGCCACGCATTCTCAATTCGCGATTGCCAAAACGGTCTGTTAAACATGCAAGCATACTATACATATTAGTCTTCTATTTGCAAGTTACGATTGCGCGGGGAGTGTAAATAAATGGTAGGGTTGGCGCGCCGTCGCCGACCGACTCTCGCGCTGCGGGCGCCTTCGTATCTCGGATTCCCCGATCGGGGCGATAACTCCTGACTCGTCAGGATAGGAGCGGGTAAAAAAGCCGAACACGATCATGCTCGCATGTAGAGTGTGGGATTTTTAGCCGCTCCATTCGCGTAGCGAATGTGCGCCGATCTGCTGTCAAAATCCTGCAAATTGACTTGCATCGTCCCCGATGCCGCGCCCTTCGGGCTGCCTTGCGGCAGTCTATCTTCAGCTCTCCCGAGCCTGCGATTTTGTAAATCCTGTCAACCGCTCTGAATTGACTCGTTACTCCGCTGCGCTCCGGTTGCCCACCCTGGGCTACACTGTTGACTTTCCCTTTGGACATGCGCTATCGCGCGGGTGTTCGCTCCCGCTCAGTTGATTCGCAAGCTCTCCCGACCTGCTCCTCCTTCGGAGCTGCCTTGGGGCAGTCTATCTCGCGTCTGCCCCGACGCTCGGTTCTCCCTCCGCGATCTCCGCGTCTCCGCGTGAGGCATCGCTTCTTTTACTGTGCATGTTGACTCGTTGCTCCGCTGCGCTACGGTTTCAAATTTCCGCTTTTTTTCTTTTTCTTTCTTTTTCCTCCGTGCGCCCCGCGCGTTGACGCGTTCGCTCCCGGTTGATTTCGCTACGCGGGCTGCCTGCGGCAGGCAGTGTTGGTTCGCACTCCCCCGAGATGGTGATTCGCAGGCTCGCCCGACCCACTCCTCCTTCGGAGCTGCCTTGCGGCAGTCTATCTCGACCTTTCCCAAAGGTCTCGGTTCACCCTTCGGGCTGCTTATGCAGCCTACCGCGCAACCGCCCTGTTGCTTGGTTCCCAGCCAGCGCCCGCTGGCATGTGTTCTCCGCTGCGCTCCGGTTGCCTCCTTCGCTCCCGCTCATGTCGCCCTTCGGGCTGCCTGCGGCAGGCTACCCAGCCAGCGCCCGCTGGCATGTGTTCTCCGCTGCGCTACGGTTGCCTCGTTCGCTCCCGCTCATCTCGCCCTTCGGGCTGCCTGCGGCAGGCTACCCAGCCAGCGCCCGCTGGCATGTGTTCTCCGCTGCGCTACGGTTGCCTCGTTCGCTCCCGCTCATCTCGCCCTTCGGGCTGCCTGCGGCAGGCTACCCAGCCAGCGCCCGCTGGCATGTGTTCAGGTTTCCGGTTTCCGGTTTCTGCTTCCAACCCCCTCCGCGATCCCCGCGTCTCCGCGTGAGTCCCTTTCCGGTTTTTCTTCCCCCTTTCGAGTCCTCCAATGCTGCTGGATTCGATCAAAAACAGTAAAAAGTGGTGAAATGACAAAAAACGAGCAGTTTTTGTCATAAAACGAGAAGACAGCAGCGTAGAGGCGTTGTAATTTGATGAGGTAATTCTCCCACATTTTCCCTCAAATGAATCTCCTCCAAACAACCGATTGCGGCTCTATCCAAAGATCTTCTCGCGGCATGGCTGTCTTTCTGTTCTTCCGCGCGGCCGCTCTGGCATTGGCTCTGCTGGCTTCGCATAGTCTCCACGCAGTGAACTACTACTGGGACAACAACGGTTCCACCGACGGCTTCGGCACGGCGGGTGGCACATGGGCCGCGCCGACCACGAACAACTCAACCCAAGGCTGGAGCACCGCTGTAACCGGAAATGCCACATTATCCGGCACCACGACGACCTCGAGCATTAGTGCTGGTGACGTCACCTACTTCGGCACCACGGACTACGGATTGGGTGGGGGAACAATCACTGTGGGCAATGTCGGAAATAACGGTATAGTTTTTGGCAGCACCAATGGGGCCGTTATTCTGAACGGTGGCACCATCACTATTCGTGGCAATATTGTTACGTCGGCCGACAACACGACCGGCGACATGCAAACGATCAACAGCAATGTTACCTTCGTCCTCAATGCTGCTCGCACGATCGGAGGGGGTGGCGGCATTGCAGACAAGTTGACTATCAATGGCAACATCGGTGCAACAAGTGTATCGAACAATCTTGCCATCAGCACGGAAAACAACCTTGGGACGGTCACCTTGAACGGCACCAACACTTTCACAAGCAATCTTGTCGTCCAAACGGGACAGTTGAATGTCAGCCGTGTCAACAACATCGGAGTGGCAGGCACTCTGGGCAATGGAACCACCCTCGTTTTCGGGAACGGAGTGGCGAGCACTCCCAACCTCTGGTATACAGGAACAAGTGCGAATTCTACAAACCGCACCATCAACTTGAACGGCGGCACGACCCGCATCATATCCCAAGATGCCAAGCTCACCTTGGCGGGCAATATCTCCCCGACTGGAGCCACCCCCGTCCTGCAGTTGAGCGGCGATGGAGGGGGCAATTTCAATGAGGTCTCGGGAGTCATCTCAGGCAATATCGCCGTGCAAGTGGTGAGCCATCAACCGGTCGGGGGGACGGCTGAGGCGGGGGCTTGGATTTTATCGGGTAACAACACCTACACGGGCGCGACCACCATCAGCGCCGGCACGCTGGCCGTGAGTGGTAACATCGCCAGCAGCGGTCTGGTGATCAACTCCGGCGGCATCATCTCCCCCGGCACCTCGGGAGCGGTGGATACATTCGGCACCTCCTCGATCACGATCAATGGCGGCGGCTACAACTGGACGCTCTCCAGCGCGAACGGTTCGGCCGGCACGGCCTACGACCAAATCACCAGCACCGGAGCGCTCACCTCCTCCGGCTTGCTGACGGTCTACGCCTACGGCACGCCAGGGGACTGGGACAACGCCGCCAACTACTCCTGGGATATCTTCAGCGCCAACAGCGTGAGCGGATTTTCGGCTGGGAATTTTGCGCTGGATTTCACGAACTTCGGGATCGCCGCAGGTAATCGCACGGGCACCTTCTCCTTCAGCAACCCCAGCGGCGGGATCATCCGGCTCACTTACACGGCTTCAAGTGGTCCGGTGTGGACGGGGGGAGCGGGAAATTGGAGCACGGGATTCACGACAGCACCCACCGATGGCGCCACCATCGCCTTTTCCGGAGCAGGGGGCACAGCGACCAACAACATCTCCACTGGCACCCTCACGACCGTGGGTGATATCGAATTCCGCAGTGGCGCGGGAGCCTACACGCTTGCCTCCGATACCGGTTCGGCCGGTGCCAGCGGGGGCACGGCGCTCACTGTCAATGGCTCGATCATCAACGACTCGACAGCTACCCAAACGCTCAACACCGACTTGGCTTTCGCCGCCACCCGCACGATCGCTGCAAATACGGGAAACATCACAATCGGCGGCGCGATCTCGGGAGCGGGAGGCCTTACCAAAAACGGCTCAAACAAACTCACGCTCACCGCCGCCAACACCTACACCGGCGACACCACGATCAATACAGGCACACTCCAAATCGGCGAAGGCTCCACAACCGGCTCTCTCTCTGCCTCCACGGCGATCACGAATGACGCCAACCTCGTCTTCAACCGATTGAATGATCTCACAGTCTCCAACACGATTGGCGGCACGGGCAATTTGACGAAAAGCGGTGCCGGCACGCTCACCCTCAGCGGCAACAACACCTACAGCGGAGCGACCACCGTCACGGCCGGCACGCTCGAGATTGGAGCCGGCGGCCGTCTTGGTGGGGGCTCCTACGCCGGAGCCATCACCAATAACGCCAACTTTATCTACAGCGGCACGAATAACCAAACGCTCACCGGCGTGATTAGCGGCACCGGCGCGCTTACTCAAAACGCCGCAAGCACCCTCACGCTCTCCAACGCGGCCACCGCCTACTCTGGCCCCACAACCATTAGCGCTGGCACCTTGTCTTTGAACTTTGCCAGCACTACTGCGGCATTCGCCTCGTCCACAACCGTCAATGCGGGCGCCACGCTGCGCTACGCTCCTACGGCGAACAGCCTTATAACCAGCTCTGCGGCGGCTGTGGATCTCCAAGGCGCATTGGTTTACAACCCATCTGGAAACTTTTACCATGTGATGAACGCCTCTGTCACCGCCAACGCGCCCTCCACCATTCAATTGAGCGCTGGCGGCATCACTTCTGCGGGATTGTTTCTCGACGGCGGCTTGAAGGGCAGCGCGAATGTGACCGTCACCAGCAATACCAATGGTGTCGGCTTGGTGCTGCGAACCGCAAATTCGACCTATAGCGGAACCCTGACGGTGAACGGCAACGCCAGCACCACCTCGGGCACGGGCAGCGGTCTGATGATTGGCAACTATGGTAGCGCCCCCGCTCTTTCGAACGCCAACCTTACTATCAACGGCACGCTGGAATTGGGCAACGCCCTTACGGGCATGGGGTGGTCCGGACAGAGTGTCAATGGCACGACCGTGAGTATCAACGCCCTCAACGGCACCGGTGTGGTTGTCGGGAACATGAAAACTGCTGCCTCGACCCGGACTCTGTCGGTCGGGAACAACAACGGCAGCGGCGACTTTTCCGGTGTGATTGCAAATGGCAGCAATAATACACTCGGCTTTACCAAGAACGGAAGCGGCACTCAGACGCTCAGCGGTGCCAACACCTACACCGGCACGACCACGATCAATGCCGGCACACTCCAGATCGGTAACGGCACCACCGGATCGCTCTCCACAAGTTCTGCTGTCGTGAACAATGCCAATTTGCTTTACGGCACCACCACGACCACCGGCACTTACGGGCTTTCTTCATCCACCACCGGCACAGGCAGCCTCGCGGCCACAGCCAAGCTAATCCGACTGAATGGCAACATCACGCAGAGCGGCAATGTGACCCTCGCGAGCAGCACTAATGGAACGGCGGCTTACACAGATGGAATTGAGTTGGTCTCCGACACAACAATCACCGCTGGAAACATTACAATCAGTGGGGATTTGGGACGCATCACTGCGCATGGCGGGAATCTCACCTTGGACACCAGCGCCACCAATGGGGCGATCACCTTGAATGTTTCGATATCCAGAAACGGGGACTGGTTTGGATTCAATTCTTTCACGGCCAATGCCGGCACGGGCAATCTCACCGTATCTGGGGCCAACGCGGGGAGTGGCAATTGGCGTGGCCCATCGGGCGCCAATCTGACGGGCGCTTTAAATATTTCTTCCAGTTTCACGGTCGAAGTCGCCTCCGGGACTCCTGCATTGAATTTAACGGCCACCGGCAACAGCTCGGTGACGGGGAATTTAGGTCTATCCGGCACGACAAACACTTGGACTGTGAACCCCGGCCTCACCATGACCGTCTCCGGAAACATCTCCGGCACCAGCGCTGCAATCACCAAAAATGGCACCGGCACCCTCACACTCAGCGGCAACAACACCTACACTGGCCTGACCACAATCAACGCCGGCACGCTCGTAATCGGCCACGCCAATGGTCTGGGAACGACCGGAAACATCACCTTCAGCGGCGGTAGCCTACAATATGGCAGCAGCATCACGACAGACCTCTCCTCCCGCATCAAAAACAGCGGCTCGGCCATGCTGGTTGATACCAATGGGGAATCGGTCACATGGGGAACCGCAATCGGCAGCACCAACTCCGGCGGATTGACCAAAAACGGCACCGGCACCCTCACACTCACTGGTTCCAACTCCTACAGCGGCGGCACAACGCTCAACGCCGGCACACTGGTCATCGGCAACACCGCAGCAGCCGGCACCGGCACGATCACCCAATCCAGTGGATCCTCACTCTTGAAATTCGACACGACCGGCACGGTGAGCAACAACATGTCGATCTACAATGTCGCGTCGAACCAGACGATGACGCTGAGCGGCAGTATCACCGCGCAGAACACCACCTACGATGTCGCGAGCGGCACGACTCTCTCGATCAACGGAACCATCAGCGGCTCGGGTGGGGTGACCAAGAACGGCACGGGCACACTCACCCTCACTGGCAACAATACCTTCACGGGCAACACCACGATCAACTCGGGCACACTGCGAGCGGGAGCCGCCAACGCGCTGGGGGACACTGGGGAAGTGATGGTCAACTCGGGTGGCTCCCTTCTCATCGCCGCAAGCGAAGCGATCGACAATGCGGCAGCCGTTAAGTTGAATGGGGGGACAATCGAGTTTGACGGCAATGTCACCGAAACGCTTGGGGCATTCACGCTTTTAGCCAACTCGACGATCGACATGGCAGGAGGGAACATCTGGCTCCAGTTTTCGGGGTTATCACCGCAAATGGCTTTCGACCTGAAGATCTACAATTACACTCTCTACTCGGACTACCTCTACTTTGTGAATACCACAAATGTCTCAGAAAGCCTTTCCCACATCAAATTCTACAGCGACAGTGGGTCGTCCCTCATCGGTAGTAGTTTCATAGAAAACTCGTTCGGGCCTTCGCCATACCATGTGAGGCCGGTCCCCGAGCCCGAGACTTACGCCACGGCCGCGCTGCTGCTCCTCGGTCTAGGAATCTACGCCTACCGCCGCCGCCAAGTCAGAACGACAACGTAAACTCAAATTTCCAACTTTCACCATTGGGGAATGGTGAAAAAAAATCCGCTGCAGTTCGCTCTTAGGGGAGAGGGGGCTGCGGCGGTACTTTTTTGAAGATTTCCAGAGGGGGCAGGGGAGTTTTAAGTTTATAAGCATTAAGTTTTAAGTGGGCACAGGGAAGGGGAGGTGACAGAATCGAAGCGCAGCGGAGAAAGACTGCCTAAGGCAGCCCAAAGGTAAGCGTTGCACGGAGCACCCCCTGCCGTAGGTAGTGGAGATGTCGTAGTCTGGAGGCTATGACATCTACAGCATCGATAGTATCAGCAGGGGAAATTCTCAAACAGGACAGCCAACCTCCGCGCTGCGCGACTACGGCTTGGCAAGCCAGAGCATGAGAGACGGACGGCGAACCGCTGTGAAAACCAGCGTCTAGTGTAGATCGTTCTTTGATGTTTTCCCTGCCCCGCCTGCGGGTTGCTGAAAGAACGATCTCATAAGATCGATTAGCACGGTGAAACAGGAGGGGGTTTTTCGAAAAAAAACTTGATCTGCCTGCATGAAAGTGTGAGTATGCAGGCATGACGCAAAAATCAACAGTTCAATACACGGTCCGCGATGTGCCGGAGGATGTGGACTGCCGTTTGCGGGAATCTGCCACCTTGGAAGGAGTGAGTTTGAATCAAGCTGCCCTGCGCGCATTGCAACGTGGTCTTGGGACGGAACGGGAGCCTGTGCGCTACCGCAATCTTCGGCAAATGCTCGCCGAAAAGCCGAAGGTCTCCACGAAGGCTTGGCGCGCCGTACTCGAGGAAATGGACACGACGAATCCCGAGGACTGGAAGTGAGAATCCTGATCGATTCGAATCGATTCATCGACTTCTGTGCCGGAGAAATGGAGGTCGTCGATGCCTTCGAGCAGGCCGCATTGGTGGTGGTGCCCTTCATTGTTTTAGCGGAAATTCGCGTTGGGGCGCAATCGATCAAACGCGGGGATGCACAGGTGCGTATCCTTGGCGAGTTGCTTCAGCAGCCCGGCGTGAGGGTCGTTCACAGCAGTGACTCCACCACCCACCATTATGCGGCACTGTATGCGCGACTGCGCAAAGCCGGCACGCCGATCCCGACGAATGACCTCTGGATTGCAGCCCTCGCCATCGAGCACTCATTGGTTCTCTACTCGCGCGACGCGCACTTTGACCTGATTCCCAGCATTCCAAGGCTGGCGTGAGCGGAGGGGGTCAGTCTCGATTTATTTTTCCTAGACAGAATCGAAGCGCAGCGGAGAAAGACTGCCTAAGGCAGCCCAAAGGGTGAACGCAGTGAATCAATTTGCAGGATTTTTAGGATTAACAGGTAGAAGCAGATGTCAGCAGACAGAGCTTTTTGACATAATTAACATAATTAAAAAAATTGAGATTCGGCGCGCGGGCGCATTCGGTGAACGAATGTGGCTTTCAAAAAAAGAAAACTTCCGCAAGCGAACTTGCTTCTGTTTCGCTTTTTTGACCGCCAATCCCGGCAAGCCGTGATCTGACTCCCGAGCGGAGGGCGCATTCGTATCTCGGATTTCCCGATCGGCGCGATAAGTCCTGACTCGTCAGGATAGGGGCGGGTAAAAAAGCCGAACACGATCATGCTCGCATGTAGAGTGTGGGATTTTTACCCGCCCCATTCGCAAAGCGAATGCACGCCGATCTGCTGTCAAAATCCTGCGAATTGACTTGCATCATCCCCGATGCTGCGCCCTTCGGGCTGCCTTGCGGCAGTCTATCTTCAGCTCTCCCGAGCTTGCGATTTTGTAAGTCCTGTAAATCATGTCAACCGCTCCCCTCCGTGTCTCCGCGCGCTGAACACGAATTAAAACTAGCCTGACTGAAAACTGGCTGAACTCATTTGCGAGACACACACCTCAATAGAACGACTCGGATACCTGTGCACTAGTTCAAACGTGCTATAGACGAAATCGGGTTGTTCGTCGAATTTGCCTATATACGCAACCTTCATTTATTCAAGCCCCATGAATGTTCATCGCTCTCCTTCCCGGTTTCCTGTCCTCCGGTTTTTCCGCGCTGCTGCTCCTCGGCCTTGGATTCTACGCCTACCGCCGCCGCCAAGTCAGAACGACAACGTAACTAAAAACGATAAAATACAAGACGACTTTCGGTGATGGGTTACATCTAGAGTTGTCGCTCTTTCGTTTCCGTTCCGCACTCACCAATTCCGCCCCAATCCTATGATTGATACCATAATGCCAGCCAAGCAGTACCGATCGCTGTCTTTGAGCCAGTGCGCGTCTGCGGTTGATTTGTCGTTGGAGGATACCTGGGCGGGAACTCATCTTGAGATATGACGAAGAACGAGAACCTGAAGCTTCGTGGAAAATATGGCGGGTTTCTATTTCTTGCGGATGCCGCGCGGGGAATCCCTTGGCTGAAGACCCACCAGCACGTGGAACTTGAGATTAATGTGGTGGCTCGAGGTTCTGTGACCTATGTCGTCGGCAGGAAAAGCTACACATTTCACCAAGGGGAATGCCTATGGCTTTTTCCTAGCCAACCGCACCGCTGCATTAATCGCACGTCGGATGCGCTCTACTATGTCGTTTCTTTCAAGCCTACGTTGATCGCTCGCAGTTGCCGCGAAGAAGAAAATGCCGTTCTAAAAAAAAACCGCCCTCGCAAAAACGCCGTCCTCCACACGAATTTGCCCCCGGCCAAGCTTGGGTTGCTCCGAGACATTATGGATTCGCTTCTCGAGTCGGGGCTTGATTCCGACACGTTGAACCGCGAAGTCGGTTACGGTCTTTCTCCTGGGTTCCGCTACGAGCATGCGAAACCCGATTTACTCAATTCAGGCCTCGCGCTCATCCTTCAGTTGGCGTGGGATTGTCAACTGGCTTCGGTAACCGAGTCGCGCGCCACACAGTTGCATTCATCCGTCGTAAGGGCCCTTGATATTTTAAAAAAGGAATCCGAATCCGACTGTCTCAAAACATTGGCTCGGGAGTGCGGCGTCAGTGGCGCCTACCTAAGCCGCACTTTCAAGCAACAGGTCGGCGTGCCGATCAATCGTTACCGGAACACCATGCGACTCGAGCGCTTTTGGGAAATCAGGAACAAGGCCACTCGACACATGACGCTCTCCGAGGCAGTCTATGAGGCGGGATTTGGCAGTTACGCCCAATTCTCCAAAGTTTATCGCGCGACTTTTGGACGATGTCCCCGGGAAATCGACAAGATGTTCCCGCCCCTAAATCCTGCTAAATCCGATCTTAAAACCCCCGTTTCCGACTGCGATCTAAAACCCCCGCAAAAATGAAAATCATTAGACGCATTGTTCTTCAGATCGCCTTTTTCCTGATCCTGCATCCCGTTCAAGCCGCTGCCGATCAAGCTTTTCGCGATGAGGTTTGCCTGAACGGAACTTGGAACCTGGAGCTTGAGGGAATCCAAAAACCAGTGCAGGTGCGCGTGCCGGGTTCGTTCGCAGGGCAGAACCAACTCTGGGGAAAAGAGCATTGGGATGTCTGGGACTATCCCGAGGACTGGGCCAAACGACCGGCCACCTATGTGCGCTCGATCGAAGTGCCAAAAAACCTCGGTAGCCGCCGGGTCTTGATCCACATCGGCGGGGTGCGCCATGTCGGGAAAGTCTCGGTGAACGGCAAGGAAGTCGGCAGTTGGTGGGACTCCTATGTGCCATTTGAATTCGATATCACCGATGCGGTGAAGCCGGGCGCCAATGAACTACGCGTTCATGTATCCAATGCGAGGACGTGCGGGCTTTTCGAGGACTACAACGAGCGCCGCCGAGGCATCTACCGAGATGTGTTTTTGAAGCTCGTCCCGGAGGTGCGTGTCACGCCCGATCTCTTTGTCAAAACCTCGGTGCAACGCGGCGAGATCGCCTGCGATATCCCAGTGCGCAATGACACTTCGAAGGAGCAAACGGTCGGCCTGCGCTTCCGCGTGGTGGAGAAGGATGGCAAGCTGGTGAAATCCTGGTCCTCCCCGGAGAAGCAGACGATTGCTCCCGGCGCGGAGAAAATCCTGGCCTCCTCCGAGCCTTGGAGTGATGCGCATCTGTGGTCGATCGACGACCCGCATCTCTATTTTCTGGAAACTGAAGTGGTGGGGGCCAAAGGCGAGGTTCTCGACCGGCACCGCCAGAGATTTGGCTTTCGTGAGATCACTTGGAAGGGGCCGCATCTCTATCTGAATGGAAATGAGATTTTCTTGCGCGGAAACGGCGATCACCCGCAGGGCGACCTGCAAGGCGGTAAGGAATACAGCGAGGCCTGGATTCGCCAACTCAAGAGCCAGGGTGTGGAGCTCATGCGCTTGCACGACCTTCCCCGACACAAGGAAATCTATAATGCGGCGGACGAGATGGGATTTCTGCTGATTTCCGAGGCCTGCCACCATTTCCGCTTGCCGCCGGATGACATGGCCAAGGCCCATATGGAGAACCTGGTGAAGTGGCTGCGCAATCATCCGTCGGTGATGATGTGGTCGGTCGCGAACGAGCTTCATTGGCGCAATTTTCCCGAGCCGGTTTTCTTGATCGATCTCTGCCACCGGCTCGATCCGACACGCCCCGCCTTCAACAGCGACTTCTGCGAGTGGAGCCGGCACGGGGATGTCCTTGCCAAGCACTACGACGCCTCGGCGGTGTGGACGGACTGGGAAAAATTCGGCCCCGACAAGGCGATGGTCTGGGACGAAATCGGCAATGTCTGGCAACAAGACCGCCCGCTAAAGAACGGCCCCGCCGGCTATGAAATCTCCTCGCAGGATGTGGCTACTGGCATCTGGCGCGATGGCTGGGAGCAACTCCGCAACGACATCCTTCTTTTCGCGGATGGCAAGGAAATCAAGGGTCAGTTCTACCGGGTGAATCTCTATGCGCCTTGGGAATTCAGCTATGTCTTTTTCCGCCACCAGCCGTTCAACAACATGCAGCGGCTCCAACTCAACCATGGCGACACCACCGGCCAGTTGGGTATCAAGCCGGCGTTTATCGAGCCCTGTGCCACAACCATCAATGTGTGGGATTCCACGCTGCCAGAAAACCAGCCGAATCCCGGCCTGTATTGCTTCGATGAGTTCCTGAAGCGCGTCCGCTTTCCGGATGATCCCAAGGAGCGTACTTGGTTTTCCGGTGAAAAAATCGCGCGCAAGGGCCGCCTTTTTTATGAAGACCACCGTCCAGCCGACGAGGTGGAGTTCCGCGTGGAATCTCCCGATGGGAAAGTGCTGGCATCAGCCAAGCGCGCCGTCTCCCTCAAGGCCGGCGAGTATGTGCCGGTGTTCGAATCCACTTGGACTCTGCCCAGTGTCGAAACCGCCTCGCCAGTTCGCTTGGTGCGTCAATTTTCCAACAAGGGTGCCACGGGATACCGCCAGATCAGCGAAGCCAAAATCTTCCCGCGATTCCAAAAGCCCGATCTCGCCGCGCACAAGATCGCCGTGGTCGGCGAGCCACTCCAGAAGCTGCTCGGCGGCGCGGGCGTCCCGCTGAAGGATGCCGGTATCATCGTGGCTGAGGCATTCGATACGGCCTGGGAACCCCTTGTGGAAAAGGGCGCGCGGGTTTTGGTGCAACCGGTCGGTCCCGGAAAAAGCTCCGGTGTGTTGAGCCACCTCTCCATCCTGCCTGCCGGAGACCAATCGCAATTTCAGGGCCCCGTCTCGGGGCATCGTCTGCACGACGGCTTGACCCTTCGCCACGGTACACCCGGGAACGAGTCGACAACCCTTGGCGGTAAGAAATATCTCCTCCAGAGCCCGCAACCTCGCTCTTGGACGGCTTTCGAATTCGATGGCGTGTTGGATTTTTCGAACGCCGGCCGTGTTTTGATGAGCTACGGGCTGTGGAAAGATCCCGGCACGGACGGCTACGCCAAACAATGGGAGAATGCCGGAGGAGCTCCATTTTATAAAAAATCCGTGCGGCTTGTGTTGGAGGATGCTTCCGGAAATTGGTTCGTCTCTGACAAGAAGGATGCGATGGCGATCGAACGCCCGAAGCCGACGCCATTCAAGGGCACAATTGCTTTCGATTGCTTGAAAATGTCTTGGCGGCCCGCGCGTCTCGAGCCAACCGGCCTGGTTGAAACGGGCGGGGATGCGAAGCCCGATATGTCGCAAATCTCGGGTGTGGGATTCGTGTTCGACGAAAGCAATTCCGGCGCGCAGATGCAATTTGAAGGCCTCGATCTCGCTGGTGGGGCTGGCCCTTCCGTGTTTGTTCAACCGGGCGGAGTGGCCCACCGCTTGATGGATGGGCTTGGGCAAGAGGATTTCTCGTTCTGGCGCGGGGGTAGCTCGTCATCGCGGCTGGATTTGCCCGCCGGTCGGAATGCGCGACGAATCCTCTTTGGAAACAAGGACGGGCTCGGTTCCGCCTTGCAGGAAGTCTTCTTCGGCCGCGGAGTGGTGCTCGAGAGTGCCTTGAAACTCGACGACCTGCGGGAGCCCGCCGGTGGATTTCTCCTCGATCGCATGATTGATTATTTGGCGGATTACCAACCCGCCAAAAGCACACGCCCCCTCGTTGTTGTTGGAGACGACAGCCTGTTGAAATGGCTCCAGAATCTTGGCGCGGACGCCACCGCCGCAAAGCCGGGCAAAGCCTTCGCGCCCGGGGAGATCGTTGTTGTCGATGCCCGAGCATCAAAATCCTTTGAAGGAAATGAAGACGCCCTCGCTGCTCATCTCAAAGCAAGTGGCACCGTGATCTTCTCGCAAGTGACTCCGGAGACGATCGGTGCCGTAGCAAAGCTCGTCGGCAAGCCCCTGCGACTCACCGATCCCTTCTTCGGTCAGCGCGCCTATTGCATCAAGGCCCCGGTCTCTTGGACTAGGATTGATACGCCCCACCAGTGGGTGGACTACTACGACGGCGTTCTCGTTCCCTATCCTTTCGAGCCGAACTACAGCCCGCTCTTAGCCGGCATGGTAAACATCGACCTCGTGTGGAATGGAAAGCCGATGTTCACAAACGGCATCGAGATCGAAGGGATGAATCCCGTCTCGCCGGGCAAGGACCACCAAGTCCTCATCAGCAATTGGCACATCGGCTCCGAGTCCACCAACAATCTTTACGGAGAAATGCTCAATGGGGTTCGCGACCTGCGGCAGAACACCTGGTTCGTCAATCGCGACCCCGTGTTGCTGGAGGTCACCGCAAATGGAGGCCGCGCCTTGATTTCGCAGCTCGACCTGTCCGCCGGGGGAGAAAAATCCCGCCGCGTCATGCAGACCCTGCTTACGAACCTCGGTGTCCCATTTGGCGGTTCGTCGCCGATGCCTGCGGAGAAAGCCTACGCCGCCGGCGGGCGCGAGGATCAACTTAAGAGGCTCGCCGCCCACGACGCACGAATTGCCCCGGCCAAGCGCCAGTTCTATGGCACCCCGAATCCCATGCCCGACTTCCTCGTTGGCACGAACATCGGCGGAAGCAAAACTGCTGCAGCACTCCCTCTCATGGGCTTCTTTGGGGATTCCGTCACACTCGGACTCGCCGGGCCCTTGACCCAAAAGCTCAAAGAGGTCGTGCGGATGGACAAGCCCGCTGTGTTGAGCTATTCGAGTCTTGCGGCAGGCGAGGCGAAGGCCGCCATCGGTGACCGGAAATACTCCCGCGTGGTGTTCACTCTCGGAGAGTCTGATCTCGATTCGGAAATTTCTGACGCGAACTTCCTCAAAAATCTGGAGGCTCTTTGGAAGACGCTCTCAGCGTCTTCTGAAAAGCTCTACTGGGTCCCGATTCCCTCGGCATCCCATCCCGGCGATCCCAAGCGTGCGGACACGGCCAAGCATCTCAATCAAATCTCGGAGCAATTCTTCGAGGGCAAGGATGTCTATAAGGTTCCTTTTATCTACTCGAAGGCTGCAGAACTACCCCCAGGCTATGTCTCGGGCCAAGGCAAAGCTTTCCAACCCGCCGAAGCGCAGGCGATCGCGGATCGGTTGGGCGAGGCCGTGATCTCCTTCGGTGCTCAGTGACCCAATAACCTTGTCGCTTTTCTCGCAGCTTCTCGGTGAAGGTGCCCTGGCAGGCGAAAGACTCAAACGGCGGGAAACAAAAATGCGTCAATACGCGGGATTGATACCATTGTCCCTTTGAAATTAGACTTTGCAGCGTAAAAGGGGGGCATGGCCGTCTCGGCCGTGTGGAGACTGGTCTACTTTCTCGCACACTGCCCATCGGAACCAAAGGAACAGACCGCAGCACACAGGCGAGACGCGCTGTGCCCCTCTACTAAAATCCAAAAGCAAGCGGGCTTTTGGTAGATTCCCCACGGGCAGTCTTGGCGGGCTGTCAGGAAAGCGGGAGGATGCCTTTGCGGTAGGCTTGGTGGACGGCGGCGGGGGCGTTCACCACTTGGAGCTTGTTGTAGATGCTGCGCACATGGGCGGCGACGGTGAAGGGGCTGATTTGAAGGTGCTCGGCGATTTGTTTTTTCACCAGGCCCTCCGCGAGGAGCTTGAGGATTTCCAATTCGCGCCCGGTGATGAGGTGCCCGTCTTCGGTGGCGGGGTGTTTTTCGCGGAGCGTATCAAGGATGTATTGCGCGACCTTGGCGTCCAGCGCGGCGCCGCCCTCCATGACGCTGAGGATGCTTTCGGTGATTTGCTTCATGTCCGAGGATTTCAGCATGTAGCCCGAGGCGCCGGCGGTGATGGCCTTCACGACATCGGCTTCCTTGTCGGATTGGCTAAGCACCAGAATTTTCATATCGGGAGCGGTCTCCAGGAGTCGCGGGATGGCCGCCAAGCCGCCCATGCCAGGCAAATTCAAATCCAGCAGGAGCAGATCGGGGCGCTCCTCTGCATCCCTCGCCCGGCCGAGCACCTCGAGGGCACGCTCGGCGGTTCCCGTAGCTAGGAGGAGTTGAAAGCGCGGGCGGCGCTTCAATGCCAAATCGATTACCCGGCGGTATTGGGGGTTGTCCTCGACGAGCAGGATTTTCACGGGTTTGGCGGAATCGGTCATGGTGTCGTTTTTTTGGTTTTGGAAAAAATCGAGGGGCGCGGCCGGCGCAGGACAAGGCGGATGCTTGATCCCCCGGCATCGCCTTGTTCAGCGGAGATGCGGCCCCCGAGCAGACGGGCGCGGCGTTGCAAGGACTTTGGTGCGCGGCCATCGAGGCCCTTACCATTGTCCTCCACATGCAGTTCGATGCGTTTGGCGTCGGCGCGGAGCGAGGCCCGCACGCGGGTGGCCATCGAGTGGCGGCTGATATTCACGAGGCATTCCTTGTAGAGGAGAAAAAGGTCATCAAGGAAGGTCACCTTGAGGTCTCGCAGGTGTTCCCCACCCTGGATATCCAACTCCCAATCGATATCGGCCAGGATGCGGCGCGAGATGTTGCGCATGTCCTCGGGAAGATTGTGTTTGAGCGGATGGGTTTGCTTTTCGATGCAATACCGCGCGGCGGCAATCGTGCTCGCGACGAGGTTTTTGATCTCCTCCAAGGTGCCCTCCAATTTCTCCGGCGAGCGGAGGTCCTCACGGGCCATTTCGGCGAGGAGGCTGATGGAGTGCAGGTTCGCGCCGAGTTCATCGTGCAAGTCGGCCGCGAAGCGCACCCTCAATTCCGCGATCTGCCGCATCTTGAGAAGCTGCAGGAGGAGGACGGCGATGGCTGCTCCCGCCAGTGCCAACAAAGCGGCCCAGCCGAGGACGGCGAGGTATCTCTTTTGCTGCGCGAGGTGTGCTTGGATCTCCTGGTTGATGCGCGGCAGTTCGTTTTCCAGATCATGGCGGCGGGAAAGTTCTCCGAGCCATTGTTTGATGGGGAGTATCCGGCCGTTGAGGTTGTGACCATCGGTAAGTGACTCGATGCGCTTTGTGAAGGCGCCGCCGGTGATGACCGCCAGTTTTCGCAGGGCCACATTCCGGCCATGGGAAAAAACCTCCACCTCGGCAAAGCCCACCACATTCTTGGATTCATGATGCTTCAGGGAAATGAGGCGGATGTAGCGCTGACGGGTTTCCGGAAAGCGGAGCATCAAAATCTGGCCGGTATCCAGGAAATTCCTTTTTTCGCGATTGACCAGCACGACGGCGTCGGAAAAATCTGCGCGGTTGGCACCCTCGATCACAAAGCGGTCGGGAATCCCGTAATCTCCCGCAAAGTCCCTTGGGGAGGTGAAACTGGAATCGATCGCAAAGAGATTGATCTGGTTGATGGGCACCGATTCCCCCAGATCGATCTGTAGCGAGAAACGCTCTCCGCCCGTGGGTGTGGAAAGGAACGCGATGCTGCTTTTAACGCCCGGCATATTCATCTCGTAGGGCAGGTAGCCATCCGAGAGCGCCTTGCTAAACCGGCGGGTGCCTTCCAGATTCCCCACGCTCGACGAGGAGACCGCCGCGTTCAGGGCCACATTGTCCTGCCCCGAGAAGACAAGAATCTCGGAAATTTGAAGGCTGTATTGATGGTCTTGGATGCGTTTCGAGAGGAGCGAGGCCTCCACCCGCACCCAGGAGGCGGTCGTGTCGCACGGAATCACGAGCGGGGCACTCCTTGGCAGGAATTTGTCCTTGTCTTGGAAGGAGGCGATCTCCTTCCCCACCCGGTCCTCAGCCGTTCCCGCCAGCACGCGGAATTCCTCGGGGAAGCCGCCCGCCGTGTATCCCAGTCTCCCCATTTGCCAGAGCAATGGGGCCAGCACGACTTGGTCGATCCGCACCGGGCTCTCCCAATCCACTTGGACCCACTCCTTGTTTTGCGGGCTGAGATGGAGTTGCGACTCGAACCCCACCGAACCTATTCCACCCACCATGTTTTCCAGAGAAAGTGCCCTGAGTTCATTCCGGATTTCCTGGCCCCGCCGCTGCAGAGCCTCGAGGGTTCGCGATTCCAGTCTCTCCTGTGCCGGTGGTGTCGGTTCTCCCAAGAGGCCGACCACAGGCGCCATCAAAAAAACCGCCATTACGATGTGGCGCCTGCAGGTGCGATAACGGGGGAAGAGCGACAATGACACAATTTGCATTAATAGCACGACTCGGATCGCTGTGCAGTAGTTCAAATGATCTATAGTCGGGGGAGGGAAAATCACCGTTTCGATGGACGGCCGCACGCCCCCCTTTTTTCTACTCTGCGCCATGGCGGATCTGCGGGAGAAGGCGGGCGCGCAGTAGTTCAAACGTGTTACTTGCCAGCGCGGGCGGGATGCATTCTAGTGGCGATCGTTCCATCTCCCGCAACCTCTTCCCAATGATTAAAAAATCCACTTTAGCGATCCTTTCCTGCTTGCTGATCTTGTGTTTGGCCTCTTGCAAAAAAGCGCCCGACCAAGCCGTGGCTAATTCCTCGGAGAAAAAAGCGCCCGCGCAGGCCGCAGCTCCGGCCAATCCCGCCGTGCCAAAAGCCGCCACAGCTCCTGCGGTCGAGAAAATCTCCTTCAGCAGCGAAGTGCGCCCGATTTTATCGAACAGTTGCTTCGCTTGCCACGGGCCCGATTCTCAAAACCAGTCCAGTCCGTTCCGCCTCGATACTGAGGAGCATTCCCGCGCCAACCTTGCCAAAGCGGGTGAACCTCCCCGCTACGGAGTCGTGCCCGGCAAGCCCGAAGAGAGCGTCTTGCTCCAGCGAATCGTCTCGCACGAGCCCCACGAGATCATGCCCCCGCCCTACGCGAAAAAGCCAGCGCTCACCGAGGAGCAAATCGGCGTTGTCGCTGAGTGGATCCGCCAAGGCGGCGAATACGAGCCGCACTGGGCGTTCGTCCCGCCTGTGAAGTCAGCGGTGCCGGAAGTGAAAGACAAAGCTTGGCCGCGCACGCCAATCGATCATTTCGTTCTCGCAAAGCTCGAGTCCAAAGGCATCAAGCCCTCGCCCGAGGCCGACAAGGAAAACCTCGTGCGCCGCGTGCACATGGACCTCCTCGGACTCCCTCCGGCTCCCGAGGAAATCGATGCCTATTTGGCCGATACCTCCGACAAGGCCTACGAAAACATGGTGGACCGCGCGCTGGTCTCGCCCCACTACGGCGAGCGCATGGCGATCGATTGGCTCGACCTCGCCCGCTACGGCGATAGCAACGCCATCCACCACGAGATGATTCGCACCAGTTGGCCGTGGCGCGACTGGGTAATCAACGCCTTCAACAAAAACATGCCCTACGACCAGTTCCTCACCGAGCAATTGGCTGGCGACCTCATTCCGAACGCCACGCTCGAGCAAAAGCTCGCCACCTCTTTTAACCGCAACCACGGCATCACCAACGAGGGCGGAGCCATCCCTGAAGAGTGGCTCATCGAATACGCGGTGGACCGCGTGAGCACCTACGGCACGGCCGTGATGGGAATGTCGGTGGGTTGCGCCCGTTGCCACGACCATAAATTCGACCCGATCTCCCAGAACGATTTCTTCAGCTTGATGGCCTATTTCAACAGCATCAATGAAGTGGGTCTTGAGCGTCAGGACGGCAGCCGCGCCCGTGCCTACCCGCCGTTTGTGCAGGTTCCGACCGAGCCCCAAAAGAAAGTCATGGAGTCCGTCGGGAAGACGCTCGCTGACCTCCAACCCGTGCGCGAGGACAAGAACCCCGAGGCGGTGAAGGTGCCTGATGAAAGCAAGGGCATCGACTGGGGCGTTCTCACACCGGCAGGAGCCAAGACATCCTCGAAAAAAAATCTAGGCTTGGCTTCTACCAAGAATGGCAATGGCGGCAACGGATTGGGCGCCATTAATTTCGATATTCCAGAACTCAAAGACCGGTTTTTTTCGGTTGAAAATACCATCTACCCGATCTTCCCGATTTCTTCCGGCGAGGAGATGATCCTCGAGTTCGCCTTGCCCCGAACTAATATCAACGCCGCGCGTCCTAAAAGCCCAAAGCCAGGTGAAATGGAACTCGCCCTGCCGAACACGCCAATCAATACCGTGCGCGTGGATTCGTTGAACCCGTTCAATTATCTCTGGAACTACCAGTTCGACAGTGTGAGTTCCGTGCTCGGGATGGATTTGGCGACCATCCGCCAAGCGTTGCCCGATATCCAAGTGGAATTGGAGCAAGGCGGAAAACGTAAACCTCTTGCCGTCACCGCCATTCGCTCGACCTTCCAAGGCCTCAGCCCCGAACTCACCGCCGCGCAGGCCGCCGATCCCGCTAATGGCTGGAAGCTCGGCGTCTCCGGCATCGATAGCTCTGTATTCCTCCAACTCGCCGCCCCCGTGACTCTGGCGGAGGGCGCGAAGCTCATTTTGAAAATCAAATTCCAAGGCTCCGAGGCCACTTACGGGAGCGCTCTCTCAAATAGCTTCCGCGTCGCCATCGCCAACAACCCGCACGGCCTCGACGACTGGTTGGCTTTGTTCAAAAACAAGGACCGCCAGTATTGGATGAACGATACCTACCTCGCCGCCAAGGCCAACGCCGCTGGCAAGTCACCCGCCACCGGCCTCGATCTCGCTCGCGCGCACTTTCTCAAAAACCACTACGACCAGTGCGCCACCCGCGTGATGGTGATGGAAGAGCGTGCGACCCCGGTTCAGACCTTTGTGCTCGACCGCGGTTCCTACGACAAACCGCTCAAAAACCGCCCGCGCGAGCGGACCACCCCGACCGCTTTCCCTCCTCTACCGAAGGACGCCCCGAAGAACCGACTCGGCCTCGCGCAGTGGTCGATGGCTCCCGAAAACCCGCTCACCGCGCGCGTGCAGGTGAACCGTCTCTGGCAACAACTCTTCCGCAACGGCATCGTCAAAACCTCCGATGATTTCGGGTTGCAGAGTTCCCTGCCGACCCATCCCGAGCTTCTCGACTACCTGGCCGTGGATTTCCGCGAGAACAAATGGGACATGAAGCGTGCCATGAAAAACATGGTCATGAGCGCCACCTACCGCCAATCCTCGAAGTATCGTGAGGACCTCAAGGACATCGATCCCGAGAATAAAGTCCTCGCCCGTGCGCCGCGATTCCGTTTCCCGGCCGAGTTGATCCGCGACAACGCTCTCGCCGCGTCCGGCCTCCTCAACGAACAAATCGGCGGCCCGAGCGTCAAACCCTACCAGCCAGAAATCTGGAAGGAAAAATCCATGAACACCAGTACCAATTATGGTTTCTACACCCGCAATACCGGCGACAAACTCTTCCGGCGCGGACTCTACACCTTATGGAAACAATCCGTGCCGCCGGCTCAGATGGAGATTTTCGACGCCCCAAGCCGCGAAGCCTGCATCACCAAGCGCGCTCTCACCAATACCCCGCTCCAAGCCTTCGTGTTGATGAACGACGAGACCTATCTCGAGTTCTCCCGCAAGCTCGCCGAGCGCCTCTTTTCCGACATCAATGGGGCTTGGGAGGAAAAACTCGCCGATCGCCTGCGCAGGGGAATCCGCCTTGCGACCGGACGTAACCCCGAGCAATCGGAACTCGATAGTTTGATTTCCTTCACCAACGAGAATTTAGAGCGTTTCTCCGCCGACCTCGGCAACGCTGAGAAATTCCT
>JBILZC010000058.1:0-15051 GCA_044377415.1 Terrimicrobiaceae bacterium
GGATATCAGTTCCCCTGTCGCGAACGGCTTTCTTAGAAACGAAAACTCGAGGACAGATTTTGAGGCGATCGCGTGTTGCTCGGGGTAACCGGACATCAAGAGTATCGGCATTTTAGGGAATTGCTCGGAAAGTTTTTGGGCTAGGTCCAAGCCCCCTAGTCTTGGCATCACCATATCCGTGAGCAAAAGATTAGGTTCAAGGGGGCGGGACTTTTCAAGCAGAGCCAGAGCTTCCTCGCCATCTGGAGCGGAAATGACGATGTGTCCGAGTCGTTTTAAAACAGTGCGAATGAAGCGGCGCATCGCGGTGTCATCTTCGACCAGTAAGATCGTTGATTGTTTGGCGGTCTTGATGGTGTTTATGAAGGCGGGAGTGAGCGGAGTTGCTTGGGCGCTTGGGAAGTAGACGCCAAAACAAATCTCATTGTCTTTGGACTGGCTCACAACCAAGTGACCATCATTCTGCTCAATGACCATTTGGGCATTCTTGATACTGCTGTTTGCGAGGGCCTGTTCTGCAGAGGCGCTTGAGAGTCGAGGGGTTTGGATCAAGCAAACATGCACGTGGTCGCCGGGAGGTATCTTTTGATCATGGATCGTTTTGGCTTCACGGAGCGTCACGTTTTTCGCAGAGATCGTGACCTTGCCTCCATTAGGCATTGTGCCCCTAGCTCCAACTGCAAGGTTAATGAAAGATTGCTCGATCTGACTCCGGTCGGCTTCGAGGGGCCACAAAGTGAGTTCAGGGATGATCTCGAGCTCGATTTGTTCGCCCAAAAGCCGTTTCAGCATTTTGGAAATATCTAGCAAAAGCTCATTGATCGTAAGTCGGCCGCGCTTCGTGTCTGGTGGCTTGTTGAATGCAAGAAGTTGATTGGTGAGCGAGGAGGCCCGTGCAGCCGCCTTTTCGATTTCGGAGAGAAATGTGTGGTTCTCCTCCGAGGTATCGGTTTCCTCCATCATGATTTGGGAGTAACCGATGATGACCGAAAGCATGTTATTAAAATCGTGGGCAACGCCGCCAACGAGTTGACCGAAGGCTTCTGCTCTCTGGGTTTGCCTCAGCCGAGACTCCATTTCACGGAGTTCAGACACGTCTGTGATCACGGACGAAAGAACGGCGCCACCTCCCTGCTCTGGGGTGACGAAGTATCCTCGTTCGAGAAGCAGAGTGTATTTCCCGTTGCTCTTTCGGGCTCGATATTCAATTTCAAAAGACCCGCCGGAGAGTAATACCGCCTCGATTTGACTGCGGTAAGCCGGATGGTCGTCGGGATGGATCAAAGACATCCAAGTCTCAAATCGGCCCGGCAACTCATGAGGAAGAATGCCGAGAATGAGCTCCATCGCACCCGAGTAAATGGAATCGTCGTCGGAGGTATGCCACTCACGAAGGATCTGATCGGATGCGGACATGACCCCTTCGGCGCGCAGCTTCCACATGCGAAGTTCGCGTAAGGCCGATTCCATATGGGATAAAGGCCCACGCAAGGTATCACCACTTTTTGAAACGGGATGGCGTGGGGAGTCTTCCATTAGTGTACGAATACCATAGTAATAGGGGAGGGAGGATTGCCAAAGACTATTTTCCAGAAAGAAGAGCTTCGGCGTGACTGCGCGCCGATGCGAGCTTGCCGCCCAGCATGCGGGCGATCTCAGTGATTCGGCTCTCCGCCGAAGTCTCGGTCAAATGGGTGCGCGTTCGATCGCCGGACGTCTCTTTACTGACAACGAATTGACTGCTAGCTCCAGCAGCCACTTGGGGCAGGTGGGTGATGCAAAAAACCTGATGGCTTGAAGCGAGTTCCTTCATTTTTGCTCCGACCATGGCACCGATTTCTCCTCCAACGTTGGCATCGATCTCGTCGAAGACAAGGATCGGGACGCTGTCTTGCGCGGCTAGAGAGGTTTTTAAAGCCAGCATCACTCGGGAGATTTCGCCGCTGGAGGCGATCATTCGAAGCGCACGTTCGGGTTCGCCGGGATTCGGCGCGAATAGAAAATCGATTTGCTCGCACCCCATGGGGGATGGATCGGGAAGTTCGTCGAATGAAATTGAGAATCCAGCCCGGGCGAATCCCAAGTCCTTAAGGTGATGCTTGACCAAATTTTCAAGTTTTGGGGCGGCTTGTTGGCGGATTTTGGTGAGTGCTTTTGAATCGCTGTCCAAGGCCAACTTGGCCAGTGCGATCTCCTCATCGAGTCCAGCTCCACGTTCCTCGCGTTGGCGTAAATCGGCCAGCTTGATTGATGCCTCCGTTCCAAAAGCGATTACGGCCTCGACCGTTGAACCGTATTTCCGCTTCAGGCTTTGAATGGCGTCAAGTCGGTCATCGATGGCGGTGAGGCTCTGCGGGTCATCATCCAGTGACGCCGCATAGCGGTCGACATCACGTGAAAGATCCTGCAAGGACTCAAAAATCCCGGAGACGCTGATGGAAATGTTTTGCGTGGAGGGATCCAATCGAAGCAATTCCTTGGCAAGCCTTGATACATCCGTCCATCTCGAAGCGATGGCCTGATCCGAGCTAATGATGTGGGCGTTCATTTCCGCGCAAATCACGCAGAGTCGCTGGGCATTGGCTGTGGTGCGTTGTTTTGCTAGGAGTTGATCCTCTTCGCCGGGCAGGAGGGCGGCTGTTTCGATCTCAGTCACCTGATGGGACAGGAGGTCTAGCTCTCGAGCTAAGGCTTCGCCATCCTCGGTGAGGCGTTTTTTTTCTGCGGTCAAATGGAGCCAGTCCTTACGCTTAGCGGCGTAGCTTTTGCGGTGTTCCGAAGCGCCCGCGAAGGCATCCAGAACGAGTAATTGCTGGTCACGGGAGAACAAGCTTTGGTGGTCGTGTGGACCATGGAGATCGACTAGAAGATCCCCAATTTGTCTCAGTAAAGAAAGTGGGCATGCCGATGCGTTCACGAATTGCCTGCCAGTGCCGGTGGTTGAAAGCGTCCGTTTGATGATGAGGTGTCCGTCTTCGCAGGGATCGGCTCCTCCATCCGAGAGAATCTCGTGTAGCGGGGATTCTGATGGAATAAGGAAGATTCCCTCCACCGTGCAGGCGTCCGCGCCCGAGCGGATGAGAGACTTATCGGCGCGTTCCCCAAGAAGAAGTTTGATCGCGCCAAGGATTACGGATTTTCCCGCCCCAGTTTCACCAGTGATGGCGACGAAGCCGCCGGGAGGATCCCAGAAAAGCTCCTCCACCAAAGCAAGGTTGCGGATTCGAAGTGATGTCAGCGTTGCGGACATGGGGCGACTATGTCACTCTTCGTGAAGAAATCAAAGCGATGAGGGAGATGGAAATCACATTTTTGGGAACCGGAACTTCGCATGGCATCCCAGTGATAGGTTGTGAGTGTCGAGTTTGCCTTTCCAGTGATGCTCGCGACAAGCGCCTCCGCACGGCGATTCATGTGAGGACACCCGAGATATCTCTTATCGTGGATACGTCACCAGATTTTCGAACCCAGTGCCTCCGCGAGAGAATTGATCGGGTGGATGCCGTGCTCTATACGCATTCGCATGTCGACCACGTTTTGGGATTCGATGACCTCCGCCGCTTTTGTGAGATGGAGGGAAAAAGCATTCCGATTTATGGATCGGCACGCACCCTTGGGGACTTGGCCCGCATGTTCCAGTATGCGTTTGATGGTTCAGCTCGATATCCGAATTACGTTCGTCCGGATCCGATGGTTCTCAATGGTCCGCTCCAACTCGGAGGCCTTGATATTATTCCTGTTGAATTGCCTCACGCCAGTATGGTTACGAATGGTTTTGTTTTTGAAAAAAAAGGCCGGCGCATGCTCGCCTATTTTACCGACTGCCAGGCGGTGCCTCCTGATGCCGTGAGTGCCGCAATGGATGTCGAAGTCCTCGTCATTGATGCCCTGCGCCACCACTCTCATCAATCGCATCTCACTGTTTCCGCGGCTATCGAGGTGGCTCGTCGTATCCGGGCTCGGAGAACCTACTTCATCCACATGTGCCATGAGTTGGGGCACGAAGAGACCGAGGCCGATCTGCCGGCTGACATCAGGTTGACCTATGACGGACTGCGTTTGGATTTCTAGATTTCTTGGGATTGTTTTGGTTTTCGGGTGCCTTCCGATTGCCCATACGCAAGACCGTGCTGCGGCAGCCACGATTGTTGTCTACAATATCAACGATCCCGATTCCGCCGAGTTGGCCACCTATTATGCAGCGAGGCGGGGAATTGCTCAGGGGCATATTTTGGGTCTGGATTGTTCAATCAAGGAAGAAATCTCGCGCGATGATTTTATTCGCACTATTGCCGACCCTTTTCGAAAAAAGATGATTTCATCCGGATGGTGGCGCATGAATCCTCTCGCAGATCATGAGGTCGCTTCTTCCTCGATTCGTTTTTTGGCGATCATTCGCGGGGTGCCGCTCAAGATCGCTCATGATTCTATGAGCAATTTCGCTCCTTCGCTGGGGCTTATGCATCCTCTCATGGCAAGGAGAAATGATGCTTCCGTAGATAGCGAATTAGCTGCACTGGGGATGCGGGATTTCACTCCATCCGGGACGATTGTGAATCCGTATTTTGGGCGATTCACTCAAATTCTAGATGAGCCGGGTTTCTCTGGCTTGCTATTGCCAGCGCGTCTTGACGGGCCGACGCCGTCGATGGTTCGCCGCATGATTGATGATTCGTTGGAGGTCGAGAAAGAGGGTCTGTGGGGCTGGGCTTACATTGATGCTCGGGGGATCACGCGTGGTTCAGCGGACGAGTCCTATCTGGAGGGGGATGTATGGATGCGGCGCTTGGTATTTGATCTGCGGCGTCAGGGTGTGCCTACAATTTCCGACGATAATCCGGAGACGTTTTCTTCAGGTTTTCCGATTACCGATGCAGCGATTTATTATGGGTGGTATGCGGGCGAAATCAACGGCCCCTTTGCCAATGAGGGGTTTCAGTTCAAGCCCGGGGCGATCGCTGTGCACTTGCATTCCTACAGCGCGAACACCCTTCGAAGTGAGACGCAGAATTGGTGTGGACCCCTGATTGCGCGTCGTGCGGCGGCCACTCTGGGGAATGTGTATGAGCCGTATCTGTCATTCACCGCGAATTTCAGCATCTTCCAAGATCGTCTGATGACCGGTCTGACCCTTGCCGAAAGCGCTTGGATGTCCCAGCGGGTTGTTTCATGGGCAGGTGTCGTCATTGGAGATCCGCTGTATCGACCCTATTCCGCGTGGAATGCATTTTATGATCCGCGCAATCGCCCCGTTAATAACTGGAGGTCTTTTCGGAGCGTCACACGCAACGCCAAATCCAATATCCTCAATGCCATTTTTGCGATCAATAAAACCGCAAAAGAAACTCGCGACCCGATGTTCTTGGAGGCTCTTGGTTCGGCTCAGTTGGATGCCGGCGAAGCGGCTATGGCCTTGAATTCATTTCGAACCGCTTCAAGTCTGACTCAAAGTCCTGCCATTGGCGCCCGACTGTCTTTGGAGATCGAAAAGGCGAGTCGTTTGATCCCTAAGCCAACGCCTCAAATCATCGATGGTAATTCAACCCAGACATCGCTCCAATGATGGCCAAATTGGACTATGCATCTGCGAGGATGTCATCGCATTTGAAGGAATCACCCCCAGCGAACCTCAGCGAGATCGAAGTTCAGGCAAGGCTCTTCAGTGGCGCCTATGGATCCCGTTGGAGAACGACTCGAGGCGAGATGGTGAAGGTCGTTCATTTCGGAGAGTGGAATCGCGAGTCCGGACCTGATTTCAAGGGAGTGCGTTTTTCTTTCGAAAAGGGTGGGGAAAAAACCGGAGATCTCGAGGTGGACTGGGATGCCCGCGACTGGGAGCGTCACGGCCATGCGACGAATCCGGCCTTCTCCTCTGTGCAGCTCCAGTTGTTCGTATCCCAGTCCGTGGAGACTGCTTTTGCCAGAACAGTTGATCACCGCGAGGTTGCCCAGGCGCGCTTGGAGATCGAGGGGGAGTGTCTTTCCAAGTCTGCAAGCATATCCCAGCCAGTCGATTTCGAGTCGGCAAGGGTGATGATCGATGAGGCTGCTGAGTTTCGACTACGGGCCAAGCGGTCAGCCTATGAGTCCGCATCGGCGTTGCATGGGCCTGACAGGGCCCTTTTTTATGCGCTTGCAAGTGGATTGGGATACAAAAACAACGCCACCCCTTTTCTTCTCGCCGCGCAGAGAATCGGCCTGCGTGATGCGGGTTCTTCGGCTGGGGAAGCTCTTCTTTTCGGTGTGGCCGGCTTTTTAGAGCCTCGGAGTTTCGATAATGCCGATGAAATCACCCGTCGCTATCTCAAGCCGCTTTGGGACCATTGGTGGACGGTGCGCGATGCTCTCTCCCGTTTGGTCCTTCCATCTTCCATTTGGAAAATGTCGGGACTCCGACCCTCGAACCACCCCCACCGTCGCTTGGGCGCTCTTTTTGCACTTGCGCGTGATTTCGTTGAACTTCAGGCCGCTATTCGCACTGAGGGAAGTGATGGTTTTTTGCGTTTCTTCGAAACGTTGAGTCATCCTTATTGGAGTCACCATTGGAATCTGAGGGCGGCAAAGCTGGGGCGTCCGATGGCGCTTGTCGGGGCAGATCGTGCAGGGGATTTGATGATCAACGCGCTTCTTCCCTCGATGCCTTTGGACTTGGCGCGGCATGAGTCGGCGGCACGCCGGGGTCCTTATCCGAGCGGGCGAGTTCTGAAGGCTTGCGAGTGGCTTGTTGGGGCGGATGCACCCCTCCTTCGGCGCACGGCGAAGGATCATCAGGGATTGCTTCAGCTTTTCTCGGATTTCAGTTCGATGACAGCATTAGAAGCCTGGTCGAAAATCCGCAGGGCTTCCTTTAATCTCTAACGCAGGAATACCGGACTGCGACGTGCCGAGTTTGTGGAAGAATAAATTTCCTCAACTCGACGGATGCCCTTTTCGCGTGGAACTCGTTAACCATGGCTTTCGCGATTTCTGCAGCCAGCGTTTCAATGAGGAGGCGGGGGCGCTCTGCAGCGATTTCGGCCACTCTCAGGCAGACGGCGGCATAGTCGATCGTATCCGCGATGATGTCCTGCATTTCTACGAAGTCTTTAATGGGAGTGATGACGATATCGATCTCCAATTCCTGCCAGTTGGCACGCTCCTCGTCAGGAACACCAATTTGGGTTTTCACTCGGAGACTGTTGATGTGGATTTCGCTCATAGCATTTTTTGAATACTCGCGATATCGACGGCGATGATCGTGGGTTTGGAGGGCATTAGTTTTTCGATTGTGTCGAACCCAGTTAAAACGGCGACGTCGAGCACACCTCCGTGACGCGCCGTTTCGATGTCGTGAATCATATCCCCCACAAACATGGTTTCGTTGGGGTCGAGTTCATGTGTTTTGAGGATTTCCCGGATTTTTTCCCGTTTGTCCATGATCTCGGTGTAGGCGACTTCAAAATATTCCAGCACCCCGAGTCGTTGTGCCTGTCTTTCAAAGTGGGATGTTTTGATCGTGCTGAGGAGAAATGTCCTCCGGCCTGTGTTTCGACAAAAGATCAGGAAATCGAGGGCGCCCGGAAGGAGGTCCACCTTATCGTTAAGGCCAAGAAAGAATCGCTCGTAGAGGGCTTCCAATCCCTCCGCTTCCGCCTCCGGAAGAAGGTCGGCGTAGAATCCCGAAAACGGGAGACGGAAGTGCGCTCTAAAATCCTCTAAAGAAAGCGGGTCCCGTCCGTATTCTGTAAAAATGAGGTTTGTCGCTTCCAGCACTGCGGCGAGGTCGTTGGCGAGAGTTCCTGACCAATCTAGAATCACGTTACGGATCATTTGCTTTAAAATAAAATTGAGGCTCGGCAACCGATCACCAACGCGTTGTCAATGCTGCTTTGTCCGCCTGGATTGATAATGTATTGGATGTCGGGTTGAATTGTCATCCATGGGGCTAACTCGGCTTGATAGGTCGCCTCCAATACCATCTCCGATCCGTTTGCGGGAAAGTCCGCGTCGGGCGATGGTCGCTGCCAGTTTGAGTTGGTTTTTGCGCAACAAAAGGCAAGTCCGACTGTATCATTGTCCCGCTTTGGAATGAGTCCTTTGTAGGTCAGGCCCGTATCAAAATAAAAGTCCACCGCATTGCGGTCGGGTGGGTTGCACCCAACTCGTGCGAAGCATCCGATGCCTTGGTCTTTTTTTTCTGTGTCGCTTGTGATGGTTGTGCAGTCGGTCGGCTTACAGCATATCGAAGGGAATAGTGTCCCATCTGAGGACTCGCGAAAGAGCATTTGATCCAAGACCAAATAATATCCGGAATTCCCGGAAGACGTTGTCTCTGCAAGCGCATCGGCGCATTCGCCGGTCTGAAACCAAGCCCCGATTTTGATCGTTCCGGGAAGAATCTTGGATTCATCTGCTTGCCCCCAGCGGAACTGCGTTTCGTTCATAAAAGTGAATCCCGTTTCTTCATCCAAGCGCCAGCGGAACCCGTGCCTGTTGATATTTGGCTCAAAGACGTTTCCTTGAAATCCCGCACTCAGAAAGGTGAACCATTCAACAGGGTTCCAAGCTATTCTAGTTCCAGGTGTTCCAATAGGAAAAGCGGGACCACCATTGGGAAGGTTCATTGATGCAAAAGGTGGCCACCCAAATGTGGCATTGATAAAAAGACTGCCGTAATCGGAAATAAGGAATTCGGAATCGGCTGTGATTTGCCCCGCCCGAATAGAAAGTTGTCCATCCATCAGTTCCTGCTGAGCCCAAAGATCCGTCATGCAAAGCGTGTTGAAGCCCGCAATATTCGAGGACGTGAGGAAATTGCCAACAAGGTCTTGGCTTGCATCACGTCCGCTTAGCCATTTCCAACTCGTTCCCATAGTCATGCCATTCCAAGCGGCCAGCTTTTCAAAATCCAAGTTCACTCCAAAATCCAGCAAGCCCGTGTAGAGCGATCCCGTTTTGATTCCACCACTTGTATTTCCCCAGACCTCAGCAGTGTATCCGGCAAAGAGTTCAACGCCGCGATCGCAGCACTTTGACCTCGCTCCTACCCACTCACCAGTGACGGTGTTTCTTTGCATAATGGGAAAGGCTTCCGCATCACCCTGTGGTGTTTCTGTGGCTCGGCTCATTGTCAAAGCAGACAAGAGCGCAACTAGGGTTAATAGAAAGAGCCGTGGATTGAAGAGAGCCATTTAGCGAGACTTTCCTTGGATGGCCGACCTTGTCAATCACATGGGCAGGCACTTGCAATACGAGCTGCTTCTTGTTTTTGCCAAGGATACGTCACTGGTGATAGAATGATGCACTTTGAAAAACGTCATCCATTGGTTCCGAAGGGATCTCCGAGTCACAGATAATACGGCGCTTGATTCAGCGGAGCGATCATCTGAAAACGTAACGACCGTTTACATTCTCAGTGATTGGAAAAAAAATCACCGATGGACGGGACCGAACCGTCAGCACTTTCTTTGCGGTTGCTTGTCATCGTTGGCGGGGGACTTGGCCGAGATCGGAGGGCGACTAGTCATTCGGCAGGGTGATGTCGTCGCAGAACTCGAGAAGTTGGCCATCGAGACCCGTGCCGAGGCGATATTTTTCAATCGTGATCCAGACCCTTACGGTCGAGGCGTCGAGGATCGGCTTGAAAAAATGGGTGCCCGTATTGGTATAGCCATTCGCTCATTCAAGGATGTCGCCATCCATGAGCGGGACGAGGTCTTAACTGGGGTAGGGGATCCTTTTCGCGTTTTCACACCCTATTCCAAAGCTTGGGCCAAGTTGGCGAAGCCTGCTGTGGCTAAGCGAATCCAACGAATGCAGTCGCCATCGGGTATTTTCTCCCTTCCGCTTCCCGAGAATGCGACATGGGGATTGCTGTCAGCGGCAGGGGGAGTTCTCGAGGCTGGTGAAAAAGCGTCCCGCCTGCGCATGAGCGCTTTTCTCGATTCTGGTCTGGCTCGGTATGGGGCGATGAGAAATATTCCGTCCGGTCGCACAACTTCTCAGCTTTCACAGGATCTCCGTTTCGGGTTGATTTCAATTCGGGAGCTTCATCGTGCCACTTTGGATAAAATGGAAACCCTCGATGCGGCTGGGCGTGATAGTGCGGCAACGTATGTTTCCGAGTTGGTATGGCGGGAGTTCTATATGCAGGTTCTCTGGAATTTTCCCGGTGTTCTCGAGGAGGAATTCAATGCGAAATATCGGGGTATGGTTTGGCCTGGAAAGAGGGAGAACTTCCAACGTTGGTGCGATGGGCTAACGGGTTTTCCTATTGTGGATGCGGCTATGCGGGAACTCCGCGAAACCGGATTCATGCACAACCGTACGCGCATGATCGCCGCCATGTTCCTTACAAAGGATCTTCATCTGGACTGGCGGATGGGGGAGATGTGGTTCATGCAAACTTTGGCGGACGGGGAGATCGCCAGCAATAACGGGGGGTGGCAGTGGAGTGCCGGCACTGGAGCCGATGCGGCCCCGTATTTTCGTATTCAAAACCCGTGGAGCCAATCCAAGCGCTTTGACCCAGATGGGGTCTATATCAAAACCTGGGTGCCCGAGTTGCGGAACGTGGATTCGTCGAAATTCATGGATCCTCCCGCGCCGGGAATGCGTCTCACGCCCAGTTATCCTTCGCCCATTGTCGATCACTCCGCGGCTCGTGATATCACACTCGATCTCTTTAAAGTAGCTGCGGCGCGTTAACGGGAATCTCTTCCGCCTATCCACTGATTATGTCTCAAGCTTTGCCCATTTATGATTTGGATGAAGAGATTATCCAGACGCTCAAGCTTGGAACTCGCTTGATCCTGCAGGCCCCGACAGGTTCCGGGAAATCCACCCAGGTTCCGCAAATCCTTCTCGATGGGGGATTGCTTGGAAATGGGCAGTGCATCATTCTTCAGCCTCGCCGATTGGCCGCTCGAATGCTGGCGGCGCGGGTTGCGGAGGAACGCGGAGTCCGTCTCGGCGGGGAAGTCGGATACCGTATTCGCTTGGACAATGTCTCCTGCCGCGATACGCGTATTCTTTTTGTAACGGAAGGCATTTTGCTCCGTCAAATGCTTGCCGATCCGACATTGGCTGGTGTTTCGACCCTTGTTTTCGACGAGTTTCACGAACGTCATCTTCATGGTGATATCACTCTCGCGCGGGCTCTTGATTTACAGGAATCCAGCCGCCCGGATCTCAAGATCGTTGTGATGTCAGCGACCCTCGACGGGGCCGAACTGGAGGAATATTTGAAGCCTGCCGTGAGTCTTCGCTCCGAGGGACGCGTCTTTCCTGTGGAGATTGAGCATCTGGATCATGAACCCAAAGACGATCCCGTTTGGGAACTCGCATCGGATGCGGTCGCTGCCCACATCGATAAAACCGAGGGCGATATTTTGGTTTTCATGCCTGGATCGTATGAGATTCAGCGGACCATTCGCGAGTTGCAGGGTCGTCTTGGGAGTCGGTGCGAAATCCTTCCGTTACATGGAGAGTTAACTGCAGCCGAGCAGGACAAGGCCGTGAATCGTTCCCGTGGGAAAAAGATCATTGTTTCGACGAATGTGGCTGAAACCTCGCTCACGATCGACGGGATCACGCTAGTTGTGGATTCCGGTCTCGCGCGCATGGCCAGATACGATTCCAACCGAGGTATCAATACGCTCCTCATCGATAGAATCAGCGATTCTTCGGCGGCCCAGCGTGCTGGGCGGGCTGGGCGAACGGCACCGGGACGTTGCCTGAGGCTTTGGACGGAGCGGGATCATGCTCGCCGTCCTCCGAGAGAGGTATCGGAGGTGCGTCGCCTTGATCTTGCGGAGACGCTTCTCACGCTCAAGGCGGCAGGGGTGAGCGATATTGAAAAATTTCGATGGATCGAGCGTCCCGATGCTCAGCCTCTGCAGCGTGCTGAAACACTTCTGCGCGACCTAGGGGCCTTTGATGGAACGGATGGATCAATAACCCCTGTCGGCCGTCGGATGTTGAATTTTCCGGTTCACCCCCGCTACGCGCGGATGTTCATCGCGGCGGAGGAGCTAGGGTGTGTGCGTGCGGCGGCGCTCATTGCGGCGATCACCCAGAGTCGATCCATGCTTCTGAGGGTGGACAAAAAAATCGAAGATGAACGGGGTGACGTCTTTGGCGAGGGGACATCAGATTTTCAAGTCCTGATGCGGGTTTTCGAATGGGCCCGAAGTCGTGGTTTTAGAATGGCGGATTGTCGCTCGCTGGGTATTCATTCGGATTCCGCTCGGCAGGTCGGGCGTCTTTTCGAGCAGTTTCTTGATATTGCACATGCCGAAGCGCTTTTGCTCGAGGATTCCCCGGCTTCCGACGAGGCCATCGCACGTTGTATCCTTGCTGGATTTGCGGATCAGGTCGCGTGCAGGAGAAGTTCGGCGACACTTGTTTGTGATGTTGTTCATGGTCGGCGAGGAATGCTCGCCCGTGCCAGCGTTGCGACTGGCGGCACCTTGCTTGTGGCTTCCGAAATCGCCGAAATCGAAGGGAGGGATGGTGACGCAAAAATCCTTCTGAGTCTTGCGACTCAAATTGAGGAGTCTTGGTTGCGTGAGCTTTTTCCGTCCGACTTTCATGAAACAGCCGAGTCTTATTTTGACAAAACGCAGAACCGCGTCGTCGTTCGCCGCGCCAAAATGTTTCGAGATCTGGTGTTGGAAAATCGGGATCGCGATGCGGAACCCGGCCCTGCAGCTTCACTTTGCCTTGCGGAGCAGGTCACGGCTGGAACATTGCGACTGAACGGTTGGGATGATGCGGTCGAACAATGGATCCACCGCGTCAATTTTCTCGCACGACTTTGTCCGGAGCAGGGGATTCCGGCGATGGCTCAGGATGAGAGGCAGCACATCCTCCTCCTTGTTTGCGACGAAGCCGTTTGTTACCGGGATATCAAGGATGCTCCTGTGCTTCATCATGCAAGGTCGCTTCTCACTCACACGCAGCAACAGTTCGTCGATAAGCAGGCCCCGGAACGTTTGGAGTTGCCCGCTGGCCGTCGAGCGAAGATCACTTACTCCGAGACGGCCGATCCCTTTCTTTCCGCCCGGATTCAGGATCTTTATGGAGTGACGGACGATGTCAAATTGGCGCTTGGCCGCCATGCTGTGACGATTCACATCTTGGCCCCGAGTCAGCGACCGGTTCAGGTCACACGAAGTCTCAAGTCTTTTTGGACGGAGACGTATCCTGGACTCAAGCAGCAACTCGCGCGTCAGTATCCGAAACACGAGTGGCGCTGAGTGATGCGCCTAGTCTTGGGGCTTTTGCGGAACCCGTGTGATGCGCGAGGTTTCGTAGCCTTGCTGTTTCGCCACTTCCAATGCGGCGGCGTAGTCCGTTTCCGTCATTTCTGGTGAACGGCTCATGATCCAAATGAGATCCCGCGAGGGGTGGCCAACAATCGTTCGTTGGTAGTCGGGTGAGAGATCGATGAGCAAATAGGGGGCCTTGAACGGCCAGATGAACTGGACAGCCCACTCGGCGTTAGAATTCGTATCAACCACGGAGGCCGTTGCCTTCCACTCCTGTTTCGGTGCCTGAAGCGATTTCTTGTGGAAAACATAGCGGACATCGATTTTTCCGTCGGGCCGTAGCTCATAGATATCCATCGTGCCGACATTATCCTTCTCCACAATCCAAGGGATGGTGCCGATCACATACCACCCGCCCATGAATCTGGGGAGATCCACGTGTGGAACGGTTGTCAGGGGCGCTTTTTTAGGCGTACTGGAGCATGCAGCGAGAGCGAGGAAGCTAAGGGCTAGGATGGTTTTCATTTGGGCTTTTCAAATTCACTTTGTTCACTAATCTGCGCGCGCAATGAGCGCTTGGGAATACCTATTACAACCTGCAATCCTCTTTTTCTTGCTCGGCGTTCTAGCTGTTATCGTCAAATCCGATCTCGAAATTCCGGACTCGGTGCTCCAAATTCTTTCCCTCTATTTGCTGTTTGCGCTGGGATTCAAGGGCGGTACGGAATTACAAAATACGGAGTTCTCTTTTTCGGTGGTTGTTCCCCTGATAACGCCGGTTGTGGCATCCTTCCTCATCCCTCTCCTCGTCTATCCCCTTATCAGAAGAAAATTCGGGGTGGCTGATTCCGCTGCGGTTGCGGCAACGTATGGATCGGTAAGTGCGGTTACTTTTATGACTTCCGTTTCGTATCTGGAGGCAAGGGGTACGCCCTTCGGAGGTTATATGGTGGCTGCGTTGGCTTTGATGGAAAGCCCGGCGATCCTGACCGGGCTTATTCTCGCTCGCATGAATAGCGCGAAGAGTGATGGGCAAAAAATATCTTGGGGATGCGTAATTCATGAGTGTTTCGCGAATAAGTCGGTCTTAGTTCTGCTTGGAAGCCTATTGATTGGTTTTGTGACTCCTCCCACGGGTGCCAAAGCTCTTTATCCTTTCGTGAGCCATATGTTTCCCGGAATCCTTTGTTTCTTTCTTATGGATTTGGGACTCGTTGCAGCACGGCGGTTTTCTGATTTGAGGTCCGGCGGATGGCTTCCTTTTCTTTTTGGGCTCACATTCCCACTGGTTTCGGGTTCCGTGGCGACTTTTGTGGCGCACTTGGTGGGTATGACGATGGGGGATGCTTTCTTGTTTGCGATGCTGTGTGCAAGCGGTTCGTATATCGCAGTCCCCGCGGCTCTTCGCGCCGCTCTCCCTGAGGCTAATCCGAGTATTTACGTCGCATTGGCCCTTGGTGTGACTTTTCCATTTAATCTTCTGATTGGTATTCCTATGGCCTACACATTCATCAGTCAAATCTGGTTCTAATCCGCTTTTTTATCATGTTACTGTTTGGCTGCTTTGCCCTGCCTGCTATCAGGCTCGCAGCGTGAAAGCCTCGCCCCGTCCAAAGTCCTCGTTGAAGTGCATTTGCAGCCGCAATTGCAGTAAAAGCGATTCACCAGCTTCTCAAGCAAACTAGGGCTAGATTTATAATGCTTTCCACTAGTGTCCGGTTATAAGTTAAACAACTCCATTTAGTTAAAATCTTCAGCTTCTGATTTTTTGAATTCACTTTTCATAAGCAGTTCATGCAAA
>JBILZC010000059.1:0-15025 GCA_044377415.1 Terrimicrobiaceae bacterium
GACGGCCGGGGTGTCCGGGTAGAAGGGCGGGAGTTCGACCTTGGCCGGATCGCGGCGATCGGAGGGCTTGAGCGCCGCGGTGTTCTTGGCGTGCTCCTCATCGGTGGCGCGGACTTGGCTCTCGTGGCTGACAGTGTCGTTGATGTAGGCGAAGAAGGGTTCCTTCGGCTTGGCTGTCAGCTTGCCGAGAGGCTGCAGGGAGTAGTTGACCCAAAGATTCTTGTCGTCGGCCAGTTTCTTTTCGGACACGCCCTGGAAGTCCGTCTTGCCGGGCCACATGACATGGTATCCAGAGGCGCGGAGTTTCTCGGTGAACGGACGGGGCGGTTTAACGACAATCGATCGCATGTTTTGGGCGCCGTATTTCAGCGGATACTGCCCGGTGATCATTCCGCTGCGGGAGGGAGCGCAGACGCCGCAGTGGGTGAAAGCGCGGGTGAACAGCGCCCCTTCCTTGGAGAGGCGGTCCATATTGGGCGTGATCGCGTCCTTGCAGCCGTAGGCGCCAGTGTCTGGCCCCATGTCTTCAGCGACGACAAGCACGATGTTCGGGCGACGATCGGCGGCCAGCGGCGAGGCCATCGCGAACGCGGGGAGCAGAAGAAGAAAATTAACCACGGAGGACACGGAGCGGAAGAAGAGGTCAGGATGACAGGATTTACAGGAAGGCTTTAGGGAGTGTTGGAGATTTTTCTGTTGGCGGCAGTTATCCGAAAATTTTGGATAACTGAATTTTCCTCCGTGCTCTCCGTGTCCTCCGTGGTTAAATAAACTGATTTCGGGCAACATTATTGGGCACTTGGTTTACTCAAATCCACGGCAGGCACGCCTTCCTTGGTGGGCTCCACCATTTGGATGGTGCCATCCGAGTTGAAGTAGAGGCGGTCAAGACACACGCTGCGGTTGTGCTTTCCCCCACCCGGCAAGGCGCCGTTGTGGTAGAAAATATACCAGTCCCCATTGAGATTGATAATAGAGTGGTGATTCGTCCAGATGCCCACCGACTTCAGGATTACCCCCTGGTATTTGAAGGGACCGCAGGGTGAGTTTGATGTCGCATAGGCAATGGCACTCGGCCTGTAGTCCTTGTTCATGTTGCCCGTGGAATAGGACAGGTAGTAGGTGCCGTTGATCTTGTTCATCCACGATCCCTCAAAGAAGAAATCCAGCCCCTCGATGCGCCTGGGCTCTTCGGCGAACTCTTTCATGTTGGGCTTCAGGCGCGCGACCCACGGCGAATCGGTCTGCCCTCCTTTTAATCCGCCGAAATACATGTAAGCCGCACCGTCGTCATCGATGAAGACGCAGGGGTCGATCGAAAAGCTCCCCTCGATCGGTTTCGCCTCGGGCTTGAACGGACCGGCAGGCGAGGTGCTTGTCGCCACACCGATCCGGAAATCGCCGGCTTTGTCCTTAGCCGGAAAATAGAAATAATAGGTTCCGTCTTTGTAAGCGCAATCAGGGGCCCACATATAGCTTTTCGCCCAGGGGACATCCTTCACATCCAAGGCGACTCCGTGATCCGTCCAGTCTACGAGGTTCGTTGACGAGAAGGCATGGTAATCCACCATGTTGAACCCTTGGGCCTTATCCTGATCGTGGGAAGGATAGATGAACACCTTCCCCTCGTAGAGATGGGCCGACGGATCTGCCGTGAAAATATTTTTGAGGATCGGGTTGTCCGCCATGAGGCTCGAGGCGGATGTCACGACGACTGCCAATGAGGTGAGTATTTTATTCATTCGATGGATCTGGGGATTGATGAGTTTTGACAGAATTAACCGAATTACCAGAATGCTTAACAAAGCACTCGATGCCACTGAAATCCCCCTCGTTTTTAGCTTCTTGGCCCTTTAGTTCAATTCTATTCATTTTGTTAGTTGACTCGATATGCTCGCCCTTCGGGCAAACTTCGTTTGTCGATCTCCGCTTCTCTCCCAGTCTGTCTAAAATCCGTTTTGGGGTTCATTGCGCTATTGCGTAGGTCATTGACTTTCGTTTTCCCCGCCGACGATCTTCCCCACCGTGAACGAAACCGGTTTGATGGTGCCATCCTCGTTGAATTCCATCTTGTCAAAACAGACGGAGCGACGGTGGAATTTTCCATTATTCACCTCACTGCCGAGGTGATAAAAAAGATACCACTGCCCGGAAAACTCGATCGCCGAGGTGTGGGCGGGGGCGCCGATCACATCGCCTGTGACGTCGCCTTTGAAGGTCGCGTAGGGTTTGGTCGGAAGCGGCGAATCGGCCATGAAATAGATGGTTTTTTTGTCTTTGCGCGCCATGAAGTAATACTTGCCGTTCCGTTTAAAGACCGCGACCGCCTCATTCACTTCCTCCTCGGAAAGCCGCTGCCACGGGCCGTCCAACTCGATCATGTTCGGCTTCAGCCGCGCCCCTGTGACATGCCATCCCTTGTCGCCGATATCAACCTTGTGGTCATTGCCGTAGATATACGCCTGCCCGTCGTCATCGACGAACACGCACGGATCGAAAATTGTGCCGATTTTATCGGTTACCGCCTCGCTCCAGGGTCCAACGGGGGTTTGGCTTTTGGCGACGCCGACATGGGTTTTGTCGTAGGGAAAATAGAAATAATACCACCCGTCCTTGTAAGCGACATCCGGCGCGTTCATTTGCCCCGAGGCCCAAGAATACTCCCGAGGCTTCAGAACCACCCCATGGTTGATCCATGTTTTGAGATCGGCAGATTCCAGGACAATATAATCCTGCATGTCCTTGAAGTTCTTCGCATCAGACTGGTCGTGCGAGCAGTAGACATAGACCTTGCCGTCAAACACCTCGGCGGCGGGATCAGCCGTGTAAAGAAAACCCGGATCGCCCACTTTCAGGATCGGATTGTTTGGTTGGGCTGACGCAATAGCGCTTGCTCCAAGCCACAAAGTGAGCAGTGCTACTCGAGGGTTCATTCGTTTTGGCATAGACTGAGCACGGAGAACCATGTCTCCAAAAATGACCTCATAATTCATCCTGCTGGATGTTGTGTTGCTTAATGTAGGCTTCGATTTTTGCGGCAGCTGCTTTGCGTTGTTCGGGGGTGAGCGTGGCTCCCAGTTCGGCCTTGAGTTGCTTGAGCGCCGGATCGCCGCTGGCGAACCTCTTGCATGTTTCCAGCCACTTGTAAGCCTCCACTGGATCTGCTGCCACACCTACGCCTTGGCCGTAGAACCGGGCAAGTTTTGCGCGGGCCAATTCAGATTTGGGGGCAGCAGTTTTGTAGCTTTGGAGGGCTCTGGCCAAGTCTTGAGGCACCCCCTTGCCCTCTTCGTAGTATGTTCCCACCGTATATTCGGCGTGGGCGTCCCCGCCGTTCGCGGACTTTTGGTATCCTTCCAAAGCTTGAAGTGGGTTGCGCACCGAGGGATCCCCTTTTTCCAAAATCCGCGCAATACGGAATTGGGCGCCTTTTTCCCCCTTAGCGGCGGCTTTTGAAAACCATTTAATGGATTCTGCATGATCCCGCTCTACCCCTTGACCTGCAAAGTAGCACTCGCCGAGGGCATAAATCGCTTGAGTGTGATCCTGCATCGCTGCTTCATAATACCATTTGGCGCCAAGAGCTTTATCTTTTGCGATACCATCTCCGTAAAAGTAGCACCGTCCAGCAGTGAATTGAGCCTCTGCATGTCCTTGACTGGCAGCTTTAAGATACCAACCGAGCGCTGCTTCCAAATCCCCGTTCACTTCATCCCCCATTTGATATACCATCCCTAAGTCATATTGAGCTTGAGGGTCTCCGGCCTGTGCTTTTTTAGTGAGTGCCTCCAGATCGATTTTATCGCTGGCAGCAAGCGCGGTAATTGCTGTGGCAAGCGCCAAGGCCAGCGAGAGCATTAGACCGCATAAACGATTTTGGACTTTTGCGGTGTAGCGCAGGCGAGGCGCCTGCCTTACATTCTGATTGCCAGACCGATAGATATATATTGATGCGAGGTGCGATTGGAGTTTCATTTTTTAATGGCTTGCAATTACGGAACGGAAATCGGCTGAGTGTAGAGTTTTTTGACCTTGTAGGTGGGAGGGGTCGTGACTGGCGTTTGCTCTTCGACCTCCACTAAAGTCTTGGTCACCGCTTCGCTGTCGACTTCGAAATTGTTAGTTGTTGGATTCTCTCGCCCAGCCTGCGCATACGCATAGATCGTAAAGAAGCGGCTTTGCGTTGTAGCCCCGGGAAACAATGCACTGAGGCGACCTTCATTGCGTTTTAAATTGATAAGGGAGGTATCTGAGCTCACAACATCTGAGACACTCCTTATCTCAGTGACTTCGGAAGGCAGGACGATTTGATTCGCGGGAAATGAAGCTGTTTTTCTTCTGCTGCCAGGGTCATTGGTGGAGTTCCCCTTGCCCCATGTAGCGCTGCCAGAGTCAAAGTTCCCCGTGCTCCATGTGAGATTGCCTATATTGCCGGCGATCGTGCTACTCACATTGCCACTATTTCCCATGTATTGCAACTTGTTAGCGGAGGTTGTGTTCGCCGAATTAAAGGGGTTGCCGAGTGAGCTTGCAGAGTCGAGCGCTTTGAGGGCGGATTCCAAGCCTGCAGTTCGGAGTGCGGGTTGGGGACTGCCGGATGGAACATGGAATCTCCCATTCAGGTTCACCGGCGCAGGCAACGGCACAGTGGTGACATTGCTCCCGAAGGAAATCACATCCAGCATGGCCCAGTCGGGAATATAAGTCGCACTGCCAAGGCCCCCACTGCCCATCGCCACCTCCCTCGGATGCTGGGTGTTGAATCTTAACTTCCTGTGCAAAACATTGGTTTGGATTTTGCCGAGGTCGGCGGGAGCTGTAAAAATGCCCGTGCCATTTGCAGGGTTTGTAAATTCGATTCTGGGCCAGTCGTTTGTATCCAAGTGGAGTGTCTGCGGATCGTAGGCGGTGTGGAGGAGTGTAATAGATTCTGATCGAATACGATCACCGGGGATCTCATTGATTGCTGTATTAGATGGAAATGCGGCTCTATCATAGTTGTTTATCTTCGAAGCGTTTCCCGATGCATTCTGATCCGGCCAGGTGGGTCTTTCATGCCCGTCCGGTAAGGTTTGGACAAAACCCCGGTCATTCGCAAGGCGCTCTGAAATGCTCCAAGGCTTCATCGAGGGACGCTGGGTTCCTCGCATGTTGGCTGCAGTTTTCAAGCGCCCATCAAGGCGTTTTACAGATGCCCCAACCGTGTCTCCGATGTTAGGAGGCGGCTTGGTAAGAGTGTAGTCTACATAAGTATAGGTAACATTACCTAGATCGACTTCCTTTGGAAATCCATCCGCCCAACCTTCGGTCGGATGTGGAAACTGCAACCATCCATCGACTTCCAAGTCTTCTCCTAGGATCCAATCCCGAATGGTAGTGCCATCCCTTGCCTTAGCTAATAACCTTATATATTCAAATTTAACAACGATGTTCTTTATGTTTAGAATCTGTGAGTCCGGCGGCAAAACTAACTGATATGCATTTTGCCATCTATTGCCCCCATCCGCTGCTGGCGGACATGGGAATTGCAATTCTTCACCCGGGCTCAATTCCTCGCTAAACGGAGTTAGCAGTTCTGCATTTGAATAATCTGTATTTGGACTGTATGTTCCATTTAAAGAATAACTTGTAAATCCAGTTCCAAGGGGATACCTCTCTACCAACATACCATTTGGCATCCCGCTATCCCGAGAACTAGAATTTTGATCACGCTCCGTTTGGGTATGCCCCCATGAATCGCCGAGTTCATAGCCTTGTGGACCATAAACAAAATCTCTTCTACGCGGAGTGCCCTCAAATAGAAATTCATAACTTACAAAAACTCTAAAGGAATCGATTTGATATTGAATTTCCCATTTATCCACTTCACTTTTTGGAAAAGCAACTCGCCAAGGATTTAAGATGGAAATATAAGGCCGAATCGACAAGCGCATAAAATGACCGGCCTCTTCCGGGACATTTCCAACTCCATACACTACCGTCACGCCAATTTCATTTAACATCGGGTAGGGAGCATTGCCGAGGTAGTCTTTTGGGATGACTTTTGCTACATCATCACAGCAATCTGCGATCGCCACCAGGTCCGTCGTGGCATTTGTAGCCCCCAAAAGTGACCCATTGTAGGTGAAGCTCTTATTCCCATCATTCAGCACATTGGCATGGCGGGCTTGGAGGATATTGGCCGCGATCTGCTTGAGGCCCGCATCCGTATATTTCTCGGCAAAGGTGGTGCCGTAGATATTTCGCAGGCCCTGATCCGCTGTGGGACTACCAGTCGTCGCATTCTTGCCGCTGAGCGCTTCATAGATGGCATCCACGCCAGTCGAGTCAATCGGCAGATCATTGATAAAGAGGCGATCCGTGCCCCACGGGGTTTTTTTGAGGTGGTAGTCGCTGCCGGCAATCGGAGCGGCGCTGAATTTTGAAAGATTGCCACTGATCGCCGCATCACCGCCAAACAGCCCTGCCAATTGCTCAGGTCGGAAAAAATGGGCCCAGGTTTGGATCGACGTGGGTGTGTTCGTCGTGCCGTTAATGGTCTGGGTGAAATTCGTAGCCTGGGCGGCGCTTACCAAGGTGGAGAGGGATAGGGAGCGCGAGCTACCGACATTCAGTGTAGGTCGATCTCCCGTAGCCGCATTGAGATTGAGCTTCGCCCCCTCGTCATCGACATAGTAGGCGATGCGGCCGACCGTCTGATTGGTTCCATTCACGGTGGCGGTCACATTTTCCATCGGCACATTGATCCGCTCGCTGGCATTTCCCGTGATGGTCCATTGATTGCTGGTAGCGTTCGCACTGGAGGAAGGACTCTCGAGGTTGTTCAAATACGCGGTAGCATTGGAGGTGGTGGTACCATTTTCAGTATAAAGAGCGGTGGTGGCATTGCCGGTGCAGGAGCCGTTCAGGAAAAAATACTTAGCGATCCGCCCGGGTTGGGTGGTGACGATTTGAGTGTGGTTGGCGGAGGATGATCCGGAGGTTGCATTCGTCGTGTTGAACCCCTGTTGAATTTTCGCCATGGCCTGCTGGGTGGCGCTATTGACAAACATCTCGGCTTGGGTCTTCGAGGTGTAGTTGCGCGTGGCGGTCTGCTCTGTGCGGGTACTGGAGAGGAACGAGGTCACTATCGCGGACAGCAACACAATCACGAGCAGCGTGAGAATGAGCGCTGATGCGTCTTCTGCGTTTTTTGGCAGATAGCGTTTCAAAGCATTAAGGGGTGATGGGCGTGGAAATCGGCGAAATTGCCGATGTGGTTAATGAACATTCGGCTTCCGCCTCTGTCAATAAATCGTGGAGGTCGATTCATAGAATCAACGAGCAAAATGGCCGTGGGCAGAAATGGGATGCACTGAGAATGGAGGAAGCGGGGCAAAGGCACATTTGGTTTATATGATATGCAAAAAAGCTCCTCGCCGTCTTCTCATTTGATGACAAAAACTGCTCATTTTTTGTCATGAGAGTCCCACGCAAATCATCGCGGATTATACCAATTGCTTTTAGTTTTTGGATTTCAGCGGAGGGGCACAGCGCGTCTCGCCGAGCTCGTAGCCCCTACGAGCCAGAAGCCGTCTCTCACGCTCTGGCTTGCCAAGCCGTAGTCGCGCAGCACGAAGGATGGCTTGCCAAGCCGTAGTCGCGCAGCGCGGAGGTTGGAGGCACCATCATATCCCAGAGACGGCGCTCACGCGCCTGATGTTTGGGACACCGGCGGCGCGGCGTCCCTACCTTTTTAACGATTTGGTTTAAGCTCCGCGCAACGCGCCCCTTTCCAAATAGGTAGGGATGGCGCGAGACTGCACCCTATCTGACGCACTGCTTTTTTAGGTTACTCGGTCCGTTTCTGCTGGCGTTTCATCCCCAGCGGCATCGAGAAATTTCAGATAATCTTTGCGGCGACCACCTTCAGCCTCTTGGCGAAGGTGTTCCAGAGTTTGCCATGCAGCCATTTTCTCGCCCGCCGCGCTACTCACGAATTGATTCACACTCATCCCCTCCGCTTTCGCAAGGCGGCGGATCGTTTTTAGGAGCGAATCAGGAAGCTTTATAGTCAGTGTGCTCATGTTTTGTGAAAAACAAGCCGATAGAAATCGCCGGGAGTCATGGCTTGAATACCAAGTTGGTCGCTACCCGCGAAATCCCTCGTGTTGTGAGTGACAATGTAGCGCGCCCCGGCCGCAAAAGCCAACTCCAAAATAAAATCATCATCGGGATCTTTTAAAAAGGGACGCCAGAGAAAATGCACGTCCTGATGATGACAAATCGAGGCAAGGTAGCGCAAAAATGCCTGCGCATCCTCCGGAGTCTGTCTGGCCTGCAAATTCTCCGGGCGAGAGAGCACTTCCTGCCATTCCGCATAAAGGGCCACAGACAAACAAGGCTCAATTCCATCGATCGGCAAAGAGCGCAAAATCCTGTTGCTGGCTCCCTCCAGAGAACGGGCTGCAGCCACCAAAACGCAAGTGTCTAAAACAATCCGCACAAGACTCCTTTAAAAGAACCATTTCCTTTTTAAAAGCAAAAACGATTCCACGATTGGGAACTGTATTTATCGGAAAAACATGTGACTATGTGGGACCCTCCAGCTGACGTTTCTCTCAAATAGGTAGGGATCCGCCTTCGGGAACTCCGGCGTGAAGATTGGCGCACCGTCTGCCCCTTCCGCGGCAGTCAGCTCAGCGCGAAGGAGCGCGGCAAGTTTTCAGTTCACCCAGTTTTGAGTCGCACCAGCACGCGGGAGTCAGATCACGGCTTGCCGGGATTGGCGGTCAAAAATGAAACGGACGCAAGCTCGCTTGGGGAAGTTTGCTTTTTTTGAAAGCCACATTCGCGCAACGAATGCGCCCGCGCTGCGGAATCTCAATTTTTTTAATTATGTCAAAAAACTCTGCGAATTGACTCGTTCGCTCCCGCTCAGCTCGCCCTTCGGGCCAACCTTCGGTTACTCTATCTCGCGCCTGCCACGGCGCTCGATTGTCTAGGAAAAATCGGGACTGATCCCCGCTTGCGAAAAGAGCTTTTTAGACAGGAGGACAGCATTCTCAGGAATGGTTGCTTTAAGGGGTGCTTGGACAAAATGCCCGAAATCCGTGGTTAGTTTCTTCGTCGACCATTGATGCCGCTGGAAATTTACAATTTGACGATTCAAACTTCATATTGTAATATTTCACCCATCATGTTCCCAAGGCAACTCCAATCTACTCTTGAGCGATTCGCAATCCACAGATAGCCGATTGGTTTCATACACCAATTCGGCAGGAATATTCAGCGGATCAGCTTCGAAACTGCCATAGTTTTGCTCAAAAAAAAGCTCAGGCCAGCCTTGCTGCTGTGGAATGGATTCATCCATGAGTAATATCACTCTTATAGTCTCTGCATGCTGACTATTAACAGGTTTATTCAAACGTAAGGTCCGGTTATTTTAAAAAACAGCTTCCGTTTCAATCGCAGTCATGTTTTTAGTATTGTCTATTTTTGCATTTCCTCAAGCTATTTCACTATGTTACGGAATGTCTTTAGTGAGGCCATGGGTCCGTACGGCTTCATTCGGCCAATCCCAGCTTGCTGGGATCATTTGACTCTTGGCTCCGCTGCGCTACGGTTGCCCACCCTGGGCTACACATTTGTCTCTCCCTTAGTTTATTGCGCTTTCGCGCGGGTGTTCTCGCGCCTGCCACGGCGCTCGATTGTCTAGAAAAAAGAATCGGGACTGACCCCCGACTGCTGCTCCGCGCCTCCGCGCCTCCGCGTGAGATCTGTTCGTGCCACTTAAAAACTTAAAACTCCAGACTTCCCGCAGAACCTCATCGGATAAAGTGGCTTTTGGTGAAATACTGGTTGTTTTCATTGGATAATATCCATGAGCTCTTCTGGCGTGCATATGGCAGGCAACTCATACCCTTCACTCGACGCAAGGCGACGAAGGCGCGCCTGCCCCGGCTTCATCAAGGACAATTTGCGATGTAAACAATTCATGATAACCACGACAGGTTTCCCACCAATCGCGCGTGGTCTGCTGGCTAGCCATTTGCACAAGGTCACGAGCGGGGCGAGATACCAGATAACTTGGAATTGTTGTTCCAACAAAGATTTTCACAACTCCTAAGATCTAAATCTAAATTTTGCGCTGCGCAAGCTGCAAATTCTGCGTATTCTACAGATGCTCAGCTCTTCACTCCGCGCCTCCGCGTCACCGCGTGAGTTTTGCTCTTGCCGCTTAAAACTTAATAATTAAAAACTTAAAACTTCATTCCCCCATGCCAAAACCTACTCCTCTATTGCAAAATGAAAGAAAATGCACACTGACCCTTTTTCCAAAAGTGTCTTAACTTAACGCCATTTCACGCTGACCCTTTTCCACTGTGTCTCGGCAAGCTCGACGAGAAGGTGGTTTCGGAAATTAATCTTGAAAAAAATTGAGCGTCAAATACATTACAACAATGAAGTCAGAATTTACTGCAATTATTGAATCGGCGCCGGAGGGTGGTTACTGGGCTGTTTGTCCTGAGGTACCAGGTGCTAATGGGCAAGGAGATAGCCTAGAAGAAACAAAACAAAATCTCATCGAGGCTATTCAATTCATTTTGGAGGATCGCCGTGCGGACTACCTGCGAGGATTACCTGATGATGCCATTCAAGAGAAAATCTTGGTAGGATGAAGCGGAGGGATTTGGAGAGAAAACTTCGGGTGGCAGGTTGCTTTCTTAAGCGTGAAGGTGGCAGTCATTCCCTTTGGTTGAACCCAAAAAACGGAGTCACTGAAGCTGTTCCTCGCCACAATGAGATCAAAGAACCCCTTGCCAAAAAGATTCTTAAGCGGCTTGATGCTGAATAAAAAGCGCGGACAGAAATTTCATCCCTTGGGCGGGGACGCCCATTCTCCTTGGGGCTCTCTGCGGCGCGGACTCCCTACCAGTAAATTTCTCTTCGTGTGCTTTGACACGGTCGTGCCCGCTCAGTTGATTCGCAGGTTTTCCCGACCTGCTCCTCCTTCGGAGCTGCCTATCGGCAGTCTTTGACTTGCATTGTCCCCGATGCTGCGCCCTTCGGGCCAACCTACGGTTAGTCTTCGCTCCGGTTGCCTACCCTAGACTGCACTTTTAACTCTCCCTTAATTAGTTGTGCTTTCGCGGGAGACAGATCACGGCTTGCCGGGATTGGCGGGCAAAAATGAAACCGACGCAAGCTCGCTTGTGGAAGTTTGCTTTTTGATAGCCACATTCGTGCAACGAATGCGCCCGCGTCGCATCTTGTTAATCATAAAAATCCTGCAAATTGATTCACTGCGTTCACCCTTTGGGCTGCCTTAGGCAGTCTTTCTCCGCTGCGCTTCGATTCTGTCAAAAAGGAAAATAAATCGGCACTGAACCCCGCCTGCCGCTTCGCGTGTTGACTCGGTGCTCCGCTGCGCTACGGTTGCCTCGTTCGCTCCCGCTCATCTCGCCCTACGGGCTGCCTTCGGCAGGCTACCCAGCCAGCGCCCGCTGGCATGTGTTCGTCCCCGAGCTTGCGATTCTCCCTCCGCGATCTCCGCGCCTCCGCGTGAGGCCCTCTGCTTTTACTTTGCATGGATGCATTCGGCGCCCGACGGGCGGACGGCCTACCAAGATTCGCGGGGATTCGAGCTATTCGCGGGGTCCTTTGTTTATTTCGGCCAGACCTTGATTTCGTGTTTTCCCGGCTTCAGCCCGGTGAAGGGGCCTGCTCCGGGATTTGCTGGGTCGCGGGGCTTGCCGAAGTAATCGGTGTCGATCTTCATGGGCGTGCCGTCGGGATTTGCAAAAGTGGTCTTTGAGACGAGCGTTTTGCCAAGGCGTTCGGCGGTGACCGGCTGTGTGGGCTGCGTTTCCGGCAACTCGAACGAAAGGTAAATGCCATCGTCCTTCTCGATGATCTTGGCGGATTGCACCGGCTGGTTGCCTTCCACGACCATGTTCTTGATCGTTTTTTTGATCGAGTCGAAGGCGTTCGGCTTCGTCATCAGGTTGTTGAGATATCGGTCGTCCCCCCCGGGGATACTAGATAGTCCGAGCACTTCCGTCGAATGCGGGCGGTGGTAGGGGGTCTCCCGTGCCTGCGGATCCACGGCGATCGCGCCGGGCAGGATGTTGTAGCAATACGCCCCGCCTTGGGACCAATTTCTCAAGGCTGATCCCAAGAAAATGTTATTATCCAGCAGATAAGGGCCGTGGTTGACCTCCATGAACACATTCTGGTCGAGGTTATCGAAGAACAGATTTCCGGAAACCCTGCTTCCCTGCGCCATCCAGTCCAACCAAAGCAGCCCGTAGCCTCCCGATTGGCGGACCAGGTTGTCCTTGATCACCATATCAATCGGCGCGTGGAATTTGATCGCGGCCACTTCCGCGCCGCTGAAGATCTTGCGGGCGTGGATGTGACGAAATTCGTTGCCCTCCACTGTGCTGAAAATGCACCCGAGGCTGCCCACGATGCCGGCCTGCTCGCAGTGAGAGACTATGTTTTTCCGCACCACATGGCTACCGACGGTCTCCTTGTTCCAACCCTTCTTCATCGCGCGCTCGATGGTTTCATTGTAAGCCGTCGCTGTCGCGGGCCCGTTGTCGAATTCATCGCCGTATTTGCCGATAGTGATCCCCACGCATTTCGAGTGGCTGATGGTGTTGTTTTCGATGATCCACCCCTTGCTCCAGTGCGTGCCGATCAACCCGAACTGCTCGGCCGTCGGGGGCGCCCAGTTGGTGGCGGCGTGCATCATGGTGAAGCCACTCACGGTGATGTAATTGCGTCCGGGGTTTTTCGGATAGAACACCGTCTTCCGCACATTGATCTCGGTGTCGCGTGTGTTCGGATCGAGATCCTTGAACTGGGCGTAAATCGTTGTGTTTTTGTCATCCACCTCGGCAAACCAGAGGCAGGACTCATAGAGGCCCTTGTAGTTGAACACCTCTTCCGCGTTCGTCGTATCGTCGTTTTTGAAGACCACCGCAAAATTATTGACGCCGGTCAGGACATTGATGCCCACCTTTACGGTTTTCCACTGATGCCACCCCCCCAAAGCCGGGATGATGCCAGTGCCCAAAACCTCGCCGTCGATGTTGTCTTTCCGGATTTCCAGTTTGGAGGAACCCTCCGAGGCGACATGGAAGGCGATTTCGTAGCTCTCGCTTCCGCAATCAACCCCCTCGAACTCCAGGCAATTTCCGTTTTTGATGTTGCCAACAACCTGCCCGAGTTCGCCTGCAGGCACATTCTTTGTTCCCTTGCGCCCCTTGGCGGAGGTCGCCAAGACCTTTCCGTTGGGATTTCCCACCGGCTGCAGCCAGGCGAGGTTCAAGAGCTTGGCACCGGGCTGGGCCTTGCTTTTCCATGTCGTTCCCGCCGGCTTGAGCACTATGTCTTTATTGGGGGCCTCCATGAGCCAGTGCCCATCGATATAAACCGACCCCGTGTGGTGGGTGCGGCCTTTGGCTTGGAACCAATTGCCACGAACGAGGTCGGCGTAGGGATTGAAATCGCCGAAGAAGCTGTTCGGCAGCGTGACCTTCCAGGTGTCGTTTTGCACACGGGTCCAGCCCTTGACGGGTTCCGACCCCTTGATGACGACCTTGGCGCCCGGCGCGGCGGTGTAAACGATGCGCTCGGAGTCCGAGGTTCCGCCACGCGGTGGGCTGACCTCCTCGCGGTAGATGCCCTCGTGGACAATGACGGTATCACCCGGCTGCGCGAGTTCCGCCGCCGCCGAGATGGTTTTCAGCGGGTGGTCGGCTCCGACAAGGAGGTCTTTCGCCGAGGACAGGCCTGCGGCTGAAGCGATGGCCAGTGCGATGGAGGTGGTTTTTTTAATCATGGGTTGGCAGATGAGTTTAAAGCGGCGCGCATTTCTGCGGGTAGATCGGTGATGATGGCGTCCACGCCTTGGGCCTTGTAGGTGGGGCCGAGTTTCGGATCGTTGATCGTCCAGACATAGTGCTCCATGCCGGCGGCTCGGATTTGATCGAGCAGACCCTTGTCCACATCCCCTCGCCCGGACATGAGAGCGTGGGCGCGCATGTCCTTTAAGGTCTTCAGGACTTTTGCCGGGGCGTTGCGGGGTTTGCCGTTGGGTTTTTTGTCGAAGGAGCAAAGCCAGGCAGTCTGCCATTTCGGATCGCGCTCTTTGAGGGATTTGAGCAACGCACTATTGAAGCCAATGACCACGACCTGGTCGGGAGTCAATCCACTGGATGCGAGTTCACGCAGGAGAGGATCGATGATTTCGGGGCCGCACTTGATTTCGATGAACATTTTCTTGCCCGCAGGCACGGTGGCGAAAACTTCGGCGATAGTCGGCATCTGGACGCCTTTGTATTGGTCGCTGCTCCAGGCGCGGAGGGCGCGCTCAGAGTTTTGGGGCTGAATGCCGCCCATATCGAGTTGGCGCAACTCCTCCAAGGTGGCGTCGGAGATGGCGAGTTGCTGGCCATTGACGCGCTTCGTGTCCTTGTCATGGAAACAAACGATGTGCCCGTCCTTGGTCAACTGGAAGTCGGCCTCGATGGCATCGGCACCTTGCTTCCAGGCCAGCTGGAAGGCGGGCAGGGTGTTTTCTGGAGCCTGTGCGGAAGACCCCCGGTGGGCAACGATCATAGGTTTCGGGGCGGTTGCCGTCTGGGCGGTCTGAGCGAGATACAAGCTGGAGGCGCCGATACAGAGGGTAAGTAGTGGTATTTTCATGGTTTTTTTTGATTTCTTGCTGAGGCTATTGCTGCGCGACGGGTTGTGAAGGGAAAGCGAAGGCCGGCCAGGCGTCGTTGTCCTTGAGGTTCGGGATGGCGGTGTCGCGCCAGCCCATGCGGACAAATTTCGGCTCGGGGATCGACTCGGCGGAGACCAGCACGGTGTTCCCCCGGAGTTCGGCCTGTGCGGGCTCAAAGGACACTCCATCGGTTGACAACTCGAACCACGATGGCGCCTTTCCATCGCTGGTGGTCAATCCATTCAAAATGCCGCTGAAGGAGACGACCACCTTCGATCCCTCACGGGAGGCGGATTGGAAGCGCGG
>JBILZC010000060.1:0-14969 GCA_044377415.1 Terrimicrobiaceae bacterium
GGCTTGATCAAGCAACGCCTTGACTTCATCTCCGAACAACACACCCGAGCGAAATTTTGTATTTTTCATGTCAGCGCCAAGCCCTACTCCAACCGCCCTGTTTATGGCAAACCCTTTCTGGGTGCATCGCATCAATCCGCCCTCCCTACCCCTTTCAGCGCAATACCGCCCATCTGCATTTCGAGCATTTGCGAATTTACTCTGGATTCTCTCCATTAAAAATCGTTTTTCGCACACTTGATTTTCACCCTTTTTCTTCCCCAAACGGCAAAGTCCGTTTAAAAAGACATGTTCATGGTCAAAGTGGAAAAACTGACAAAGAAATTTGGTGCCAACACGGCTGTGGATGGCATCGATTTTGAAGTCCAAAAAGGCGAGATTGTCGGATTCCTAGGCCCGAACGGTGCGGGCAAGAGCACAACGATGAAAATGCTCGCCGGATTTCTCCCACCCACATCCGGCCATGCCGAGGTTGCAGGATACGACGTTTTTACCGATTCCCTGCGCGCCCGGGAACATATCGGCTATATGCCGGAAAATGTTCCGTTGTATACCGACATGAGGGTCAGTGAATTCCTTCGCTATCGGGCAGCACTGAAGGGAGTTCCCCGCCGCCGTTTACGGGAGCGCATCAGCGATGTGCTCGAGCTTTGCGGTCTTGAGGATGTCGAAAAAAAAATGATCTCCCGCCTCTCCAAAGGTTACCGTCAGAGGGTCGGACTCGCCGACGCCATGGTGCATGAACCAGATCTCCTCATCCTCGACGAGCCCACCATTGGACTCGATCCGAACCAAATCCGACTCGTGCGGGACTTGATCCGCAACCTTCGCCGACACCACACCATCCTCATCTCGACGCATATTTTGCCCGAAGTCGAAATGCTTTGCTCCAGGGTGATCATTATCAACAAGGGTCGGATCGAAGCGCTCGACACTCCTCAAAATCTTCGCGCACGTCTCGGCCAGGAGTGCCAAGTTTTACTCGACGCCCGTGTGCCTGACGCCCGTATCGCTGCGGCGGATTTGCGTAAACTCGAGGGCGTTCAAACCGTGAGTATCCGGACCGATGGTGCTTGGTCGATCTTCAAGATCCATTGCACACCGGGGCATGATCCCAGAGAGACCATTTATCAATTTGCCGTCGAAAAAAGCTGGCCGGTCCGCGAGTTGAGCCGCCCGCCGGTGACACTCGAACAAGTTTTTGCGGAAGTCACAAACGGGGAGGACATCTAAATATGGCCCGGTTTTTCATTCTTTTTCGCCGTGAAGTGGCTTCCACATTCCACCAACCGATCGCGTATATCGTTCTATTCTTTTTTTTGGTGATCACAGGCTTCAACTTTCACGCCGGAATCACGATGCTAAACAATGCACGGGGAACAACCACCGTCGTCGAAGCCTTCTTCAACACGATGTATTTCTGGTTTCCCTTCCTGTTAGTATTCCCCTTTACGACCATGCGTGTCTTTGCCGAGGAATCCAAGATGGGCACCATCGAAACGCTGATGACGGCACCCGTGCGTGACTCCCAGGTGGTGCTGGCTAAGTATGCGGGGGCGCTCTTTTTCTACCTCGTTCTGTGGGTCCCAAGCCTCCTCTATTTCGTCACCTTCCAATTGGTCACAGGGTTGAGCGCGGGCGGGACAAGCTACACCGGATCCTACATTGGGGCTTACATGGGAGTCTTCCTTGGCGCCTACTCGATACTATTCTTGATGGGCATGCTCTACACCTCGATTGGCTGCTTGGCATCGGCTCTTACGGACAATCAAATCGTTGCTGCAATGATCTCGTTTGCGGCGATCTTGGCTTTGTTTTTTCTCGGACTTCTCTCCTTCATTATGCCTGCCAGTGGCGCTTTCATTAGAGAAGTCACCTATTACTTTTCTCCCATCGAACACATGATGGATTTTTCGCGTGGCATTGTGGACTCGCGCCCGATTGTTTTTTATATCAGCTCCACACTTTTGGTGCTCTTCGCCACACTTCACGTCTTTCAATACCGCCGCTGGAAATCATGACACCGGGACGCACTGGCATCAAAATCAGCATAGGTCTCCAATGCCTCGCCGTAGCCGTCATTTACGTGCTCGTCAACTATCTTGGGTTCTCTCACTACGAGCGCCGCGACTACTCCCGATCCCAAAAGTTCACGCTCGCAGAACAGACGAAAGTCATCCTTGGTGAATTCAAGCAACCGCTCAGCATCATCGTTGTTTCCTCGCCCTCGTTTCTTTCGCCCGTGTCCCAAATCCTCGGTGACGTGCGAAGCCTGATGACAGAAATCCTGTTCCACAAACGCCAAGGCTTGGTTGTGGAATACGTGGATCCGACCCGCAACCCTTCCAGGATTCAGGCCATCCAAACAAAATACAACCTCACAAACCTCGATAACGTCGCCATCTTGGACTACGAGGGACGTCAGCGCGTGGTGAATTTGGCGGAAATGGGGGAATTCGATATGTCCCCCCTCGCCCAAGGCGAAGCCCCAATTCTGCTCGGCTTCCGTGGTGAACAGATACTGACCAGCGGCCTCATGAGCCTCCTCAAACCGGGCAGCCAAAACATCTACTTCCTTCAAGGTCACGGGGAACCCTCCCCTGATATTGGCGGTGACCTATCCACTTGGATCGATGCCATTCACCGCCAGAATGCGACCTGTATCCCGCTTTCGCTCTCCTCCATAGACAATGTCCCCGATGATGCGGCCGCTGTTGTCATCGCCGCACCTAAGTCGGATTTGGATGAGCGTGAAGCGGCCGTCCTTGCCTCTTGGCTTCGCTTAAAAGGCAAGATGCTGGTCTTATTGGACCCAGACGCTTCAACTCCCCGCCTTCACGCTCTCTTAGCCGCAAACGGCATCCGGCCCCAAGACGATCGCGTCCTTCGCCTCATCAAACTGCCCTTCGCGATGGGCATCCTTCGCGACGTGACCGCAGAAGTTTTAAAAAATGCCGAAATCACACGACGGCTTCAGGGGGTGAATATCCTATTCCCCGGCGGAACGCAGTCCCTCTCATTTGACAAGGATCTCGCTCAAAAAGAAAAAATCCAGATCCGCCCGCTCACTCAAGCCGCCGAGGAATTCTGGGGTGAAACTTCCTATGCACCCAATCAAGCGGAAGGCGTCCGCTATGACGATGGCCTCGACCATGGCCAACCCGTCATCATCGCGGCTCTGGCCGATCGGGACGGCGTGGAAGATGACCGCGTGAATGTCCAGACATCGCGACTCATTGTCGTTGGCTCGTCCCAGTTTGCCTACAACACTTCAATCTCACAACCGGGTCTGGATCTCCTGATCGGCTTCATCCACTACCTTATCGACCAAGGAAACCTCAGTGGCATCACGGCAAAAAATACAGTCCGCTTTGCTCTTCAAATCACCGACCTTCAACTTTCCCAACTCGCTCTTGTCGTCATGGTCGCCATGCCCGCCGCCGCCGCGATGCTAGGCCTGATAGTGTGGTGGAGGCGCCGATCGTGAGCAAATTGGCCACAGCTTTCCTTCTATCGCTGGCGACAGGCCTTATCGTTTTTGTCGCTACCACTGCAAAATGGCGCCTTTCGGATGTCAGATTGAAAGCCGCTGGATCTCCTCTATTCGAATTCGAACCCAGCGAGATCACCAGCATCATAATCAAAAATGGAGACCAATCTTTTCTCTTAAAAAGAGCCGATGCGGAGTGGGTGGTTGCGACCGAGAACGAGGATATCGCCGCACCAGAGGCTATCAAACAACTCTTCCAATCCGCCCTCGGCACACTCGTTCTCGACCGCATCAATGCGAGCGAAATCCGCGACGAATCCGACCTCTCCGAATACGGAGTATTGAAAAGCAGCCTCCAGATTGACTTTAAAGGAGATAAAAATCCCTCACTCCTTGTCGGGAAGACCAGCGCGGATGGAACCCGTCATTACGTTTGCTTTAAAAATTCCAAGATTGTTTTCCTGATTCCCACCGATCTTGTCCAACTCATCATGGAGCCTCCCTCGAGCTTTCGCGACCGACGCCTCACCACGGTCGACCCGTCCAGACTCAATCGACTGGAAATCCACCGCGCCAACACAACACTGGAATTGAATCGCTCCCACTCAGGTTGGCAAATCGTCAAACCCATCCATACTCCCGCAGACGAATCCGCCGTGGGCAAGTTGGTGGATCAAATCCTCCATCTACGACTCAAGGAGTTCGTCAACAATCCCACCACGGATCCACTCCTGACCGGCACGGCTGGGGAGAAGGCCCGCATCAAACTTTATCAGGAAGGCGACTCCGACCCTTCGACCATTACCATCGGTCAACCTGCACCGGACGGCGGTTACTACACCCGTATCGAACCCCGCCATATTGAATGCCGGATTCTGGATAAGAATCTGGAGTTTCTCTCCACGGACATAAGCGAAATCCGCGACCGATCCACAGCACGCCTCAATCCCGACCTGATTGACTTGGTTCGTATCAGTAACTCTGGCGTCCCACGAGAGATCAAGCGCTCAAGCGTCAGGGATGAAAAGAGCGCTCAAGCGATCAACCACCTTGTTGAGATCCTCCAAGCCACCAAAGTGATCACATTTCTTCCAGCCACTCCTGTGGAACTTGAAAAACACAACCTCAACACACCACTCCATCGATTGACTTTTCTTTCGGTTGTTTCGGAAAACACGCCTGAATCTCCTGCAGGCGAGCAAGTCGTGCTCGATCTGGCCTTCGCTGCCCCCCTCCCAGACGGCTCCGTTCCTATCCATATCAACGGCTCACCTGAAATATTCTTAGTGCCCGACTCCATCCTCAATGCCCTCACTGCCCCCTGAAGAGGGTTGTCATTCGGAGCGATCTCGGGTTTTCTGACCAACTGATTTTTTTATGACATCCGCACAAATCCGCCAGTCGTTCCTCGATTTCTTCCACGAGAAGAACCACACCCTCGTTTCGTCATCGAGCTTGATGCCCGACTCCCCCAACCTCCTTTTCACAAACGCTGGCATGAACCAGTTCGTCCCCTTCTTTCTGGGACAGAAATCCCCAGACGTGACCAAATGGGCGGGAGCATCTCCTGCATCCGATCAACGAGCGGCAGACACACAGAAATGCATTCGCGCTGGCGGCAAACACAACGATCTCGATGATGTCGGCCTCGACACCTACCATCACACTTTTTTTGAAATGCTCGGGAACTGGTCGTTCGGAGATTACTTCAAAAAGGAAGCCATCGAGTGGGCTTGGGAATTGGTTGTCGAACGATGGAAGTTTCCAGCAGAACGCCTTTACGCGACGATCTACAATCCAGCGGATGGCGACCCCGCCTCGCGCGACACGGAAGCATGGGACATCTGGGCTGAGAAATTCCGCTCGGCTGGCCTAGATCCGAACAAGCACATCGTCAACGGCAACAAGAAAGACAACTTTTGGATGATGGGTGACACGGGTCCTTGCGGGCCCTGCTCGGAACTCCATGTCGATCTCACGCCCAAAGGTGACACTGGCGGCACCCTTGTCAACATGGGCTCGCCCGAGTGCATCGAAATTTGGAATCTTGTATTCATCCAATTCAACGCCAACCCAGACGGATCGTTTACCCCCCTTCCCGCCCGTCATGTGGATACCGGAATGGGATTTGAGCGGGTAACCTCAATCATTCAAGGCACCAAGGGCCTCACAGATTTTGCGAATGCCCGCATCTCCAACTACGAGACCGATATTTTTCGCCCCATCTTTGATGAGTTGGAAAAGCTGACCGGCAAGACATATGGCGCCACCCTTCCCGAAGCCGGCGTTCAACTCACCACCTTGCCAGAGCAATTTGCGACCGACGTCGCCTTCCGTGTGATTGCGGACCACATTCGCACCCTCTCCTTTGCCGTGGCAGACGGAATCCAACCCGGAAACACCGATAGAAACTACGTTCTCCGCCGCATCCTTCGGCGTGCCGTCCGTTATGGTCGCACACTCGGACTCACAGAACCGTTTTTCTTCCGTCTCGTCGATGTGCTAGCCCGAACGATGGGTGATGTATTTCCCGAGATCCGCACACGCCAAAAGCATGTCGAGGAAGTCTTGCGCCGCGAAGAAGAAGCCTTCAATCGCACACTCGACAAAGGCATCGAACTTTTCAACTCGGAGGCTTCCACCCTCGCTTCAGGGGCACATATTTCAGGCGCGTTTGCATTCCGCCTCTATGACGAACAGGGCTTCCCGCTGGACTTAACGGAACTCATGGCTCGTGAACGCGGACTCACTGTGGACAACGCCGGATTTGAAACTCTGATGGATAGCCAACGCGCCCGGGCCCGTGCTGCTCAGAAAAAAACCGTCATCACGCTCTCGGAAATCGAGACCACAATACCTACCCAGTTTTTGGGATATGACCATCTCGTAACAACACCTCAAGTTTTAGAGGTTCTTTCGATCAAGGACAAGACAGCCGTCGTCTTAGATGCGACCACTTGCTATGCCGAAATGGGCGGTCAAGTTGGTGACACAGCGACACTCACCGGCAGCGGCCAACTCTGGAGCATTTCCAATACCCAGAAAATCGGCAACACATGGCTTCACATCCTCGATTCTGCTGACGCCCCAGAGATTGGCAGTGAAGTGAAAATCACCGTGGACAAACCCCGTCGCGATGCGATCCAGCGCCACCACACAGTCACTCATCTGCTTCACTGGGCTCTGCACGAGGTCGTTTCTCCCGATGCCACGCAAAAAGGTTCCTCCGTGGCACCGGACAAACTGACATTTGATTTTAACAGCGGCGCGCTCACCTCCGAGCAAGTCGGCAAAATCGAGCGCCTAGTCAATGAACGCATCCTTGAAAATGCCAAAGTCACTTGGACGGAAGTCCCCTATGCCGACGTGCGGGGACGCTCAGACATCATGCAATTTTTCGGCGACAAATATGGCGAGACCGTTCGCGTCGTCCAAATCGGTGGCTCCGGCAACCTCGATGGATATTCCATGGAACTCTGTGCAGGCACCCATTGCACGTCCACCGGTGAGATCGGACTTTTCCGCATCCTCGGTGAGTCCGCCATCGCTGCCGGCGTTCGTCGCATCGAGGCTGTCGCAGGATTGGAAGCAGCCAACCTCGCGATTCAAGACTCCCATCGCCTGCATAATATTGCCGCTCAAATCAACTGCCCAGCTGCTGAGATCGAGAGAAAGGTGGAATCGATCCTAGCTCAGCAAAAGGAATTGGAAAAGGCCCTCAAAGCCGCCCGCAACCGCGAGGCAACCACTCGAGCCCGAGATCTGATCGCCGAGGCAATGACGATCGCCGGCACCCCCTTCCTCTGCAAAGACCTGGGTTCCGCTGACGGCGACGAGCTTCAATCCATCGCTGATGCCCTTAAAGGCTCGTTCGAAGGCGTCGTTGTCCTCGCCGGATCAGCCAATTCCGCAGTCTCGCTTGTGGCCTCGGTATCTCCGCAATACACATCCCAAATCCAAGCGGGAAAAATCATTCAGACCATCGCTCCAATCGTTGGTGGAAAAGGTGGCGGTCGCCCCGACTCCGCACGAGGAGGAGGAAAGGATACCTCCAAAATCGCCGAAGCTTTGGAGAAAGCGAAGTCCCTTTTGGGTTGAGGAATTGACTCGCCACCCGCCCGAGAATCTACGGGCGGGGATTGCGACTCAGGCCTTCATGCGCTCGATTTGAGCGCCGAGACCATTCAGTTTTTCATCAATGGACTCGTAGCCTCGATCGATGTGGTAAACGCGATTCACCTCGGTGACGCCATCGGCCTGAAGACCCGCAAGAACGAGTGCAGCAGAGGCACGGAGGTCACTGGCCATCACTGGCGCTCCGCTGAGTTGGGGAACTCCCTTGATCACCAAAGTGGCTCCCTGTAGATCGATATCAGCGCCCATGCGCTTAAGCTCGGCGACGTGCATGAATCGATGGGGAAAGACATTTTCCGTAACGACACTGATTCCCTCAGTCGTTGCAAGCAAGGCACACATCTGGGCCTGCATATCGGTCGGAAAGGCAGGATAGGGTAATGTATCGAGCTTGAGTGGGCGGCGCTTGACTCCAGGCCGAATCGAAATTTCGGACCCGTTGGCCTCGATTAAAAATCCCGCATCCACCAAGGGATCAATGACCGCCTTCAAATGAAGTGGATTCACTCTTAGCAGTCGAACATGGTCACCCGAAATCGCAGCTGCTGCCAAAAAGGTACCCGCCTCAATACGATCAGGGATCACTTCATGCTCCGCACCGTGAAGTTCCTTGACGCCTTCGATGATAATTTTTCGCGTGCCGGCACCTTCGATTTTCGCCCCCATAGCGATCAGAAAATTGGCGAGATCGACGACCTCCGGTTCCTCCGCAGCCCCATCAATAATAGTGACTCCATCGGCCAGCACAGCAGCCATCATGACGTTGTCCGTTCCCAGCACCGTCGAGCCAAATTTACTGCGAAGAGAAATCGTGGCCCCGCGGAGCTTCGGAGCCAAAACCTTCACGTCGCCACCCGACACACGAACAGCCGCCCCCAACGCCTCAAACCCACGAAGGTGCAAATCGATCGGACGATCCCCGATCACACATCCACCCGGAAGGGAAACCGTCGCCTCACCTTTCCTACCCAGCAACGGGCCAAGGACGCAAACCGATGCCCGCATCTTGCGGACGATGTCGTAGGGAGCCTGACTCAGAATTTTTTCCGCACGGATTTTTACAACTCCGCTGGCCCGCTCGACCTCGCACCCAAGCTCACTCAGAATCGTGAGCATGTAGTGGATATCGCTGAGATCGGGCACACGCGAAATTGTACAAGGCTCGCTCGTCAATAATGTGGCTGCGAGAATGGGAAGGGCGGAATTTTTTGAACCACTTATTTTGACGGAGCCGCTTAAGCGATGCCCCCCGTGAACCACAATTTTATCCATGACGTGAGAAAACGAATCTTTCGACGCCTTGATAGTCGCGATGAACGACGATGTCCCGAAAATTATGCGTTTTCAGAATCTCAACCACACGCGAGGCCTGATCGTGACCGATCTCCAATGCGAGCAATCCACCGGGTGTAATTCTCGCCAACGCATCTTTAACAAGCCTCTCAACAATCCTCAATCCATCTGCCCCACCATCCAAAGCAAGCACAGGATCGTTTTTGACCTCACGCGAAAGAGTCGAGATATCGGATGTCGGTATGTAGGGAGGATTCGAAACAATGACATCAAAAATTCCCTCCACGCAATCAAACAAGTCCGACTCTTTGCGAGTGACCTTGTCAGCAATGCCATGACGCAAGGCATTCACGTTGGCTAGGGAAAGCGCCTCGGGAGAAATATCACAAAGTGTCACGGCGACATCGGGACGGGACAGGGCTAGGCTTAATCCGATAACTCCGCTTCCTGTTGCGACATCGAGGATCGAGGTGGCGGCAGCAGACTCCTTCAATACCAATTCCACCAGCAACTCCGTCTCCGGACGCGGAATCAAGGCACGCGCATCACAATTGAAAAGACGTCCACAAAATTCGACCTCCCCAAGAAGGTGCTGCAAAGGCACCCCCTCGCCACGACGCTTGACCAACTCGCGAAGTGGAGCCCTTTCGGATTCGCTAAGTGGACGCTCAAACTGAAGGTACAGCTCAATCCTCTGGGGCATTCCCAACACATGCGCCAACAAATGCTCGGCATTCAATCGGGCACTTTCCACCCCACGTTTTTCCAAATACGAGGCGGCGGCATTTAAAACTTCTAGAGTTGTCATCAAAGCGGCTTGCAGGATTATTCAGATGCCCGAATTGTCCAGAGATTTAGTCCGCGATCGGCATTTTTAATCGACCAAGAAAAAATGTGTTTTTTTTCTTGCAACATATTGTATCCCCCCTAACCTCCTCCACTCCCGCAAGGTGATGGGGGACTTCGCCAGCCGCAGACCGCCGCTCGTTCCTCCGCCATATGCCGCGAATCACAAAATCAGGTTTATAAATGCCCACAATTAATCAACTCGTCCGCAAAGGACGCTTAAAAATCAAGGTCAAGTCGAAATCACCAGCATTGGTGAACTGCCCACAACGCCGTGGCGTTTGCGTGCAAGTTATGACCCGAACACCCAAGAAGCCAAACTCCGCTCTCCGCAAGGTGGCAAAGGTTCGCCTCACAAATGGCCAAGAAGTCATCGCCTACATTCCCGGCGAAGGGCATAACCTCCAAGAGCACTCGATTGTTCTGGTTCGCGGTGGCAAAGTGAAAGATCTTCCTGGCGTGCGATATCACATCGTTCGTGGCACACTCGACAGCCTTGGGGTTGATGGTCGTCGCCGCAGTCGCTCCAAATACGGTGCGAAACGTCCGAAACCCGGCCAAGTAGATACCAAGGGTGCAAAAGGCAAGAAAAAATAGCACACCATTCCATTTCTAAATCCAGTAATCCGTAATCAGAATATACTATGTCCCGTCGCCGCCGAGTAATCCACAAAGAGGTCAAAAAAGACGCCCGCTATGCGAGCCCGATCGTTGCACGCTTAATTAGCGCTGTGATGCTCGCAGGCAAGAAGTCCATCGCCGAGCGCATCGTTTACACCGCAATCGATAAGAGCCGCGAGGGCAGCGACACGGTTGATCCTCTTGAGACCCTCAACAAAGCCATCGAAAACGTGAAGCCACGCCTTGAGGTCAAATCGCGCCGCGTGGGTGGTTCCACCTACCAAGTCCCGATGGAAGTGCCCGCCGACCGCCAGGTGGCTCTCGCCATGCGCTGGCTCGTCACCTTTGCCAACAAACGCAAAGGCGTCCCAATGGAAAGCGCCCTCGCTTACGAACTCAAAGACGCTGCAGCCGGTCAAGGCAATGCGATCAAGAAGCGTGACGATATGCACAAAATGGCGCAGGCCAATCGTGCTTTCGCTCACTTCCGCTGGTAGAAAAATGTACCGGAGGGCGGTTAATTCAGAAATGAAATAACCGCCCTCTTTTTTTTTACCAAAAGAGGGATCAACCTGGGAACACCTACCTGCTTCCCCATTGACCCTGAGGACACAAAAACCTAATTTTCCCAACTCTTTCTAATCAAAATAAACCTATGGCAGCCACAACCGAGTCCGTTAATAACCTGAATTCACCGAACCGAGCCTTCCCGCTCGAGCGCACACGCAACATCGGCATCGCCGCCCATATCGATGCCGGTAAAACGACCCTCACCGAGCGTATTCTTTTCTACACCGGAATGATTCACAAGATCGGTGAAGTGCATGAAGGTACGACGGTCACCGATTGGATGGAGCAAGAGCGCGAGCGCGGCATCACGATCACTTCGGCTGCCACGACCTGCTCATGGATGCAACGCCCTGAAGAAGGTGTTTACAAGGCCTACGCCGGCATCAAAATGCGCGTTAACATCATTGACACCCCAGGCCACGTGGACTTCACAGCCGAGGTGGAGCGCTCCCTTCGTGTATTGGACGGCGCTATCGCTGTATTCTGCGGAGTAGCTGGAGTTCAACCTCAATCCGAGACAGTCTGGCGCCAAGCGACCAAATACGGTGTGCCACGTATCGCCTTTGTTAACAAAATGGACCGCACCGGCGCTGACTTCGACAACGCCTTGGAAAGCATGCGCACTAAACTAGGCGCTAATGCATGGCCCATCCTGTTCCCACTCGGCCGCGAAGATTACCTCAAGGGCCAAATCGACATTATCAACAAGAAGGCGATCATCTATCTCGACAACGACGCAATGGGTTCGACCTACGAAGTTCATGAGATTCCAGAAGAGCTTAAGGAAAAGGCCCAGTCCGCCTACGATGACCTCGTCGCTCAAATGTGCGACCTCGATGAGGAAATCGGCATGATGTACCTCGAGGAAAAACCCATTTCTATTCAAGACCTCAAGGCTGCGATCCGTCGCCAAACAATTGCCAACCGATTTGTTCCAGTCGTAGGCGGATCCGCTTTCAAAAATAAAGGAGTTCAATATCTCGTAGACGCAGTCATTGACTATCTACCCGGCCCTCTCGATATCCCGCCAGCACAAGGCTTGAACCCCGACAACAATGAACCCATGGAAGTTTCTGCAGACGACCAAGGCAAGTTCTGTTCGCTCGCATTCAAACTCTGGAGCGATCCCTTCGTAGGAAAACTCGTTTTCTTCCGCGTTTATTCCGGCAAACTCTCAAAGGGTGACACGGTTTACAATCCACGCACAAACAAGCGTGAGCGCATTAGCCGCATTATCCAGATTCAAGCCGACAAACGTGAAGACGTTGATACCTGCTACTCGGGCGATATCGCAGCAATCGTAGGCATCAAGAACATCACAACTGGCGACACTCTTTGCGACGAAGATCACACGATCCTACTTGAGCCACCATCCTTCCCGGATCCCGTTATCTCCATGTCGATCGAGCCAAAAACCAAGGTTGATCAAGAGAAAATGGGCATCGCTCTCCAGCGCCTCGCTGAAGAAGATCCGACCTTCCGCGTCTTCACCAACGAAGACACTGGCCAAACGATTATTGCAGGCATGGGCGAACTCCACTTGGAAATTATCCGCGATCGTATGTTGCGCGAGTTCAAGGTTGAAGCCAACTCCGGCAAACCTCAAATTGCTTACAAGGAGACCATCCTTACCCCGGCAACCGGCGAAGGCAAACTCGTTAAACAATCAGGTGGTCGCGGTCAATACGGCCACGTTATCTGCAAAGTCACTCCAAACGAGCGCGGCAAAGGCATCACCATCGAAAACAAGGTCGTCGGTGGAACGATTCCAAAAGAATTTATCCCTGCCGTTAACAAAGGCTTCAATGAAGCCGTTCTCAACGGTGTCGTCGCTGGCTACCCAGTCATCGACGTGCATGTGGATATCATCGACGGAAGCTACCATGACGTGGATTCGAACGAAATGGCGTTCAAGATGGCCGCTATCTTCGCTCTGAAAGACGCGATGAAGAAAGCCAAGCCGATCTTGCTCGAGCCAATCATGAAAGTCGAAAACATCACTCCAGATGAATTCCAAGGTGACATCATGGGTGACTTGAATCGCCGACGCGCTCGCATCATGGGCATTGAAACCAAGGGGCATCTTTCAATAGTGAATGCCGAAGCTCCTCTTTCTGAGATGTTCGGATATGCAACAGCTATCCGCTCACTCTCAAAGGGCCGCTCTTCCTACTCTATGGAGCCATCGCACTTCGAGCAGGTTCCAGAGCAAGTCAAGGCCGCTATCCTCGAGCAGAAATCGTAAGCCTTTCCCACCAATAAAACAAAAGCCGGCAGTTTCATACTGCCGGCTTTTTGTTTTTCAGATCAGAGAAGCATTGTGTCTCCTGAGCCGACTCAGAATACACAATCTCATTTTTTGATTATGTTTTAGCTCTTAGTGAGCTAATTTCACTCAATCACATCACGCAATAGATTTATATTTTCTAGAACCGTTTGTCTTCCTGCTTCAAATAGGATTTCGTGAGAACCTCTCTTACCCCATCTAAATCTAGGTACGATACTCGTAAGAACCGTAACTTTTTTCCCTCTGCTTTTCGCGCATTCAAGGGATAAGTCCATAATGCGATCTGTTATAATTTGGTGTGATTGTCCAAAAACGCGCGCAATTGAACTAGGCGAAGCGTTGAGCGTGTGACGTTCGTCATGTCTTATGATGTGAACGATAATTCTACGTATACTTGAGTCTTCCAAAAAGTGATAAAAAGGAGAGGAGTCCGAAACAGCCCCATCACAATATTCATGTCCATCAATATTCTGACACTTGAAGAGTCCAGGAACCGAACAACTCGCCACTATAAAATCAACTAGCGGGCCTTTCTTAATAATTTCAGGACATCCTTTGGTGAGATTTGTCACGGCAAGTGACAGATCGGCGTTCTTGCAATCTTCGATATTGAGGTTCCCGAGATATTTTTTTAAGTACAAGGCAAATTTTCTCCCACTGATTAACCCGGTAAATCCGTCTTTATTGAATAGCATCCCGATACCTCGCAGGGGGCTTTTCAATTCTATCACACTTTTAAGCATTTCATTTGAAGAAAGGATCGTGTGAATATCCCTCGCGGGAACGCCCGCAGCATAAAGTCCTCCAACATAAGATCCAGAAGACACTGCACCTATATGCCCAGGGCTGATGCCAACTTCAGTTGTTAGGGCATCCAGAAACCCAGCGTGAACATTAAACCCTAGTTCAGATGACGCCAATGTGAGCGCTAAATCAGGAACTCGCGTCGTCTCAGGATACATAAAGTATCAATGAGTCTCCCAAGTGCTGATGGCGGTCAATAAATATTGAAAGCATAATGACTATTTGGCACAATTGGGCTGTTTTTTAACCAAAATGGATATTGTCTCTCAATCTGATAAAATAAATCGACTAAAAGAAATTATTACTGTGGACATCCTTGAAGTAGGGGATGATTTCAATGAGTTCTCAAACCTTCATGATGCAGGCTTGGATTCAATGGCGACCATGCAACTACTAATCAAAATAGAGCAGTCATTTGGAGTTCAGATAGCTGCAAGTAAGCTTACAAAGGAGAATCTCGCAACGATTGATAATCTGGCGCGCCTGATTTAATGAGCATAGACTCCATGTCGCCCCATTTTCTTTCGAATCTGAGACATCCATTGACTTGAATTTCACTTCCAAAAAACTGGCAGACTTAACTGGCGCGGATTGTTTTGTTTTGGCCCTGAGTCGAATGATGAAAAGCCAAGGGCAAAATGGACTTATCGGTCAAACCCAAGTCCACCTTGAGGGGGTACCAGAAATCACTGCCCTTGAAGCAGGGGCCATGAATTTTGGCGCCACTTATCCTTTGCTAAATGCCAAGGTAAAACGAAATGTTTTTTCTCTTGTTCCGTCATGGAGAGAAGGAGCCGACTCCCAACGGGTAGTGCAACAATTCGTCTGTAAATTGCCGACGTCACCAAATCATTCCTGACTTACGGAACACGGAGCGAAGCGGAGTTTTCCGTAACGCTACCGAATGTCAGGAAGGCGTGGGGA
>JBILZC010000126.1:0-5042 GCA_044377415.1 Terrimicrobiaceae bacterium
GCTCCGTAGAAATGCTCAAACTGCATCCCTTGGGTCGCCAACTTGTCGATATTCGGGGTGCTGAAGTTTTTCTGTCCCCAACAACTCAGATCACCACGGCCGATGTCATCGGCATAGATGATGAGAAAGTTTGGCTTGGAAGACTTCGCCACAGGGGCGCTGATGACGTCACGTGGCGCCTCTGCTTGAACAAGCAAGCCAGGCAACAAAATGGCAGCGAAAAAGGATTTCCTGTTCACCGCGCAGGAAGACTTCCCGTTACCCTTGTTAACGATTCGCTCCGCGCAATCTCCTTGCCGTCGGCTAGCACGCACAATCCCTTGCGACGACCATACCGCTCACCCGTCTTGTCCCACAAAATCGTGAGGTTGTGACCGTGATAGCTGACGTTGTCTAAACAGAAATAATCCAATGCACCTTCCGGCACGAGCGGGTTGACCTCGACGATGTCATCTGACCGCGGACGCAGGCCCACAAGGCCGGAGATGACGAGATCACAGTAGCTGGAATGGTTATAATCCCTCCCCCGCGTCTTAGGGAACGGTCCCACCTTCATCCAGTGTCCCGTATCGGGATTAAGCGACTCGTCGAGCCACGATACGACCTTACCGTCATCACGCTTCAGGCGATGGCTGCGCGTGTAGGCTTTGAAGGTATCGAAATACTCTTTTTTGCCGACCACGTCTTGCTTGTAATTATTGAGCACGTTGGCCAAGGCGGTCAGCGTTTGCGATGTCGAAAACGGCCAACTCGCTCCGCACCACATGCACCCTGCGGCGTTGATAAAAAACTTAGGATCCCGTCGCTCGGTTACCGTCGGACCATACTCACCGAGGAATCCCTGTGGGTCGGTCAATTGCCGCCACGCTTCTTCATAGCCACGACCGGCCTGAGGCATATTGAAATACCATGGCACAAATCCAAAGATCTCGCGCACCTTGACCAATTTGCCCGGCTCACAGGCTTCCGCGACCGAGTTGTCATACTGGTTCATCGGCGCCATCTCGTGCCGCATCACTTTGAAGAACTTCGCCTCCGGATCCCATAGTTTCTCTTGTACCCGCTTGCGCAGTTCCACGGCATCGGCCCAATATTGATCCGACAATTCCTTCTTGCCCGCCAATTCCGCAATCTTGGAAATAGCTACGGCTTCGCCGTACATATACGAGTTCATCGGCGGCCGGATGCCTGTGCCGCCGATCGAAAATTCCTGCCCTTCCCAGGAATCCACCTGCCAGTAGAGGCCGTTGTCGAGAAACCGGCTTTTCTGCCATGGGTGGAGAGCCGGATTGCCTTGTTTCCAAGCCTCGTGGTTTTTAATCAAGGCATCCAATAAACCGGTGACGAATGGCTTGTCGGCCGTGACCAGATAATTCGCGTAGATGCCATCGGTGATCCACTGGGAATACATCTTGCTCGAGCCACCTGGATCGCCACCTTTTCCAAAGTGGAACGCCGCATATTCTGACATGACCTTCGTATCACGGATCCAGCGACCCTCGTAGAGTTGATGGCCTACGGGACAATTGATGGTGTTGTGTTTCTTACTCCATCCCACTTTCGGCAGGAATTCCGTGACGACAAAGCCGTCCGGGGTTTTCCAGATGTGCTTCCGGTAGGCCCACCAACGAAAATAATAGGTCTCCTCTATATCCTTGTCGGAACACTCGAAGAGAGGGATATTTTTTCCCATCCAATCCGCGGCCTGGTCGTTGCTGATCGCGGTGACCGATCCATCCTCAGGTAGCCCTTCGGCCGTATCGTCGGGACGCTGGCTATTGAAGCCCGCCACATAACCGGTCAGCGCATCAGTTTTTAGGATCGCTCCCCCACCCTCAGCGAACAACTCACCAACTGAGGACAGCTGTATGACAGCAAAACCAGCCGTTATTAATTTCCGTAGGTTACAATTCATACCAAAAGCAGCTTGCTTTTGGATTTTAGGAGAGGAGCACAGCGCGTCCCGCCTGTGTGTTTTGGCGTGCTCTTTGGTGCCAATCGGAATGCGGGAGATCAAGCAGGCCAGTCTCCACACGGCCGAGACGGCCATGCACCTTTTTGCTGGTTCAAAGTCTAATTTCAAAAGACACAATGGGATCATAAATGACAGGGTTATTTGTTAGCCGGATTCTCCGGCAGGATTTCGATGTTAAACGGGCCCGCGTGGTCTTTGGGATCAAACATAAAGCTATTCATTCGGGACCAGTTCACCTCAGAAGCGATGGTGTTCACGACTGCTCCGGACTTATCTCGGATCAGGATGCGATAGTGGCCCGCCGCATAGATCGGCGCGGTGCGGATGGCGATGGGAATCTTACTGTCGATGATCATCCCCTTGGGGTTGATGTCTGAGACATGCACCCACTGCGGTTCCGTGCCTTCACGCTTCGGCAGAAAGACGTTCTGAAGGAATCTCACCTCGGTGCCTTGATCGAATGAGACGGCCGCTTTTTCGACAGACATCGGCGGGACCTCGAGAGCGGCCACGACGGTTTTTGCCATCACCTCGGCGCCAAGCGCGTTAGGATGGACCTGATCGTCATAGAACGCCTTTTGATGATCGAGGGCACGATGCGTGTCAGCGAGATGACAGCGGTAGCGAGCGGCAATCTCCTGCAAAGCGATGTTCGCCTCGCCGATCCACGCGTCTGGGTTTTCCGGCCAGCGAAAATCGGCGATCACGGTCATGACAACGATCGGCATCCGTGGCTTCGCTGCTCGCAGTGCAGCAACGAGGGCATCGTAACGCGCCGCGAATTCCGCAACGGAGAAGCCCCAATATTGATCATTTACGCCCCACTGAATGACCACCGCATCGGGGTTTTGCTTCAGCACGCTTTCGGAATATCCAGCTTCTTGCTGGCATAGGGCACGCCCGCTTTTTCCCAGGTTGATCTCTGTGATTCCAGGATGCTTGCCCGCCAACAATCTTGTGGCGACCGTGGCATACCGATCCCGCGCTTTTTCTTTGACGCCGACGCCTTCCGTGATGCTATCGCCCAAGAACGCGATACGAGTGATAGCGGAATCAGACGCGTTCTTTTCTGGCGTCTGGGCTATTGTCACATTCCCACTGGAGGGCTCCATTATTTTTGACGCCGGTGCGCCAAACCCCACCTCGGTCGATGCCAAGAGACACAGGACTCCTTGTAAAATGAATTTAAATATCGCGCTCACAAGTTACTTTAATGAAATAGGATCTGCAGATTTCATTATAATGACATCTTTTTGTCGGGATTCAGGGATGACCTTCAAATCGATCACTTCTCCGTTGACCACCCGACCTTCGAGCGTGGTGTTGAAGGGTGCGTGAAGTTTGAAGTCGGCGTTCCAATCCGCAGGCCAAGCGGGAAGCAGAAGGATTTTCTTCCCATCTGTCTGCATGAGCATGTATTGGAGCGTGGAGAGGATCACCGAGCCGTTGCACTGATCGGGAATCCAATCGAAGTTCGGCCCCCAGAACGCGGGGAAGCGGCTATCTGGGCGTTTCGCTTTCTCAGTGGCCCCGCCCATGAGGTTTTCCGTGGTGATGTTTTGAAGGAGAAATGACTTGGCATCGGCGGTTTGTCCCAGCAAGGCGGCTTGGATTGCATCCTGCTGCCACCCGCCCGTGCGCTTGTTCTCGCGTCGCTTGTAAGTTTCCAAGCCGATCTCCAAATCCGGCTTCCCAACACCATAGATCGGATATGGGAAGACCGCATACAATTCCGGATGTTCCGCGTTTTTTTTGTCGGAAAAAACATGTGCCGGCTTGATCCATTTCTTGCCAGCCTCCTCGGCAATAGGAACTTCTTTCATCTCCCCGAGCACGCGTATCCAGCGCTTGCGCTGCTCGCTCGTCGTCAACGACTCGGGCAAGGCCAGCAGTCCCGCCAAAACAACACGCATGCCTGCAAGAACGGTGGTGGGATTTTCGGTGTTTTGCCAAGTCTCAAGCGCCTGGGAAGGATAAATATGCAGCTTCCCATCCTTGTCGCGTTGATAGTGCTGCTCATAAAAGGTGACGACCTGATCCGCAATGGGCAGAAGAGTTTCGCCAACAAAAGCTTGGTCCTGCGTATGCTGGTAATATGCCAGAAGCATGGTCGAGAGTTCCAACCCGCAATCCCAGTTATACTTCATGTAAGTGCTGGTCGGATAGAAACCCGGATTATTTTTGCCAAAACACACATCCCGATTGAGTCCCCAAATCTCAGTCGTCTCGGAAAAGTGCACTCCATCATGCCCGAAATAACGGCGCGCCCGTTCCTTCAACAGCGGCAGCATGTTGCGATACATCGTAAAGAGCGGCGCCATCTGGTCGTAATCCCCGGAGGCCACCATCGGCCAGTAAATCAAGCGCGTATTCTGGAACCAGTAGGGTCCGCCCCAGCGCATGTAGTCGGGACCGGCATATTCGCCTTCAGGAAATTTCCAGAACGCATCCACAGCATCGACGGTAAATAACGAGCCATTAAATTTGATGGGGTAAGCGCCACGGCCGGCGCAGGCCTGAACCCAGCGCTGGAGCGTGTAGGCTTGGCTGACTTCAAAAGCTTCGTTCGAATTGTTTTGGCCGGTTTCGGCAGATGGTGTGACATCGATCCAACTTCTCTGCCAGAAGCTCTGCCACCATTTCACATGGGCCTCCCAAGCTTCGCTTTTCGGTGCTGCATCCACCGTTTTTCTTTGTTCCTCGAGTTGGAGTAGCCACTCATCCGCTGTTTTAGTTTGGGCGGTAAGGGGATGGATTTGTATTTCAATGTTCTCGACGGGATCCGTGGTGGCGAGCGTTTTATCGTCTTTCGACTTCAACCCTTTGCCGGAAATCACGCCGCCGAAAGTGCGATTGATCAGCGGATCAGGAAATTGATCCACGACATCGCCCATGTGCTGATTTTTCATGTTATCTTTGAAAATGCTGTGAACATTTCGCTGATACCACCGCACTGTCTGTCCATCCGCAGGCAGGATGATGTCTTTTTGGGAACCCCCTCGGAGGTATTTGCCCTCGGCCCGCCAGCTTTCCAGTGCGATCTCGGCCGTGCAGGGTGAGGAACTTT